>QNCB01000413.1 GCA_003644335.1 Planctomycetota bacterium
GGGGAATGATCCTCGATCCAAAGCGGCAGAGAAATAATCATTGGCGTCGGCATGTTGCGAACCGCATCTTTGAGTTGCAAACATTTCTCGTTTTTCCAAGGCCTTCGGTGTGGCAACATAATGTTTTCAAAGTTGTCGATAATAACGCATCGACGATTTTCGCAGTGGCGTTCTATGCAAAAAATGAAGTAGCCAAGGTCGAAATGTTTGTAGTCACAAGTCGTGATGTTCGCTTCGCCGAGGGCCTGGCCGGCCCGTCGCAACGATTGCCAGTCCTCTGATGTTGCCTCGCCGCAGAGCAGCTTGGCCCAATTGAAGCGAGCATGGAAAGCAAGAAGTCTTGGGAACACATCTTTGCCGGGCGTCACAAGAGCAACACCTTTATTTTCAACGAGGGCAATGTGCGTGGCAAGGTTGAAAAGCAGGCTGGTTCTACCCATGGACGGACGGCTGGCCACGATGATCAGCTCGCCCGGGGCAAAGCCGCCAGTAATCTCGTCGAGTTCTGAAAAACCTGTTTTTGTCCGTTCTGGCTGGCCGGGGCTAATGTGTTGTCTTTTCGCTGGCATGATTGATTTCCTTTTCCGTCGAATCGAAAGTTTGTTTCAACTTATAGCAATTATTGTGTATGGGTATGACAGATGTGGTCATACCTGGCCGATTTTTTATTTTTTCGATTTTTTTAGAATGTATTTTTGAGAATGTAAAAAATTTCAGAAAAATCATTAGCTATGACCGTATCTGTCGCACCTGTCAGTTACACTAAAGCCAAATAAGCGGTGGCTGATGTAAAATAACTTGACTAACAAAAGGCCAATCGCGTTAATAGGGACAGCTATTGGTCGCATAGAAAGAAGGTATGGCATGAGTCTCGTTTTTTATGACATTGAGACAACTATCCCGCCGGCGGATATCATCGAGTTTGGGGCGATTGTACTTGATAGGCAGGGGCTGTTTGAGCAGGAGACCTTTTCTACGCTGATTCGGTCGGATAAAATCAACAACTGGTCTATCGATTGCAATGGCATTACTCGGGAGATGACCAAGGACGCCCCGGAGTTTGCAGCGGTTGCGGATCGCATATTCTCTATCATGGATGGCCGTATCTGGGCTGGACATAATATCAAGTCGTTCGACAATGTGCATCTCGCAAAGGCGTTCGAGAAAATCGGTCGCAAGCCGCCCGAGCCGCTCCTGTGCGTCGATACGCTACAAATTCTGCGAAGGACATTTGGAACCCGTGCCGGCGATATGAAGATGGCCTCGCTGGGGAAACTCTTTGGCCTGGGCCAGGAGCAGCATCGCGCGATTGACGATTGTCGCATGACTATTGAGGTTCTCAAGAATTGCAGCATGACCATGCTCATGGAGGAGCACGCCGGTTATTGTGCAGAGGAAGAGCCCTGCGCCGGCGAGGTAGCCACTCCGGGGGATTCTGTTCTGGACGCGGTCAACCAAGCCATGAGCGAAAAGCGGGATATTTGGATAAGCTACGACGGCGGCAGCAACCCGTGCATACCCCGACAAATCAGGCCCGAAAAGTGGGTTCACGAACTACGGCTGCTGGAGGCTTTTTGCCATCAATCGCAAATAAACAAAAACTTCACGCGACGAAAAATTGTGGAAGTTCGAAACGAAGAATGGGCAGTATCGCGTGCGGATGACGAGGAATGAACGGGTGTTTAAGGACAAAAATCACATTTTTATTAGAAGTCATCCCAAAACCCTCCTCAGGAGGATAACAATGCAGCCAAGTTGAACCATGGCAAGAAAATTTTTAAGATGATATTCATAACGAACAACAATTCGACGAAAGTTTTGGAGCCAGGCAAACAGCCTTTCAACCTTCCAACGCTTTCTATATCTTCGCAAGACACGACCATCTTGAGTCGCTGGCTTGACGCGATTGTTTTTATGAGGTGCTACCATTTCAACGCCTCGTTCTTCAGCCAATCGTTTATCAAGTTTGTCACTGTCATACGCTCGGTCGCCAATGATTTTTTCCGGCACCTTTTCAAGAAAACAGGCATCAAGAGTATCTTCGACAAGCGTCACTTCATGCGGGTTAGCACTGGTTGCGTCAATGGCGATAGGAAGACCAAAAGCGTCTGTAAGGCCCATGATTTTGGTTCCTTTGCCCTTTTTGGTTTTGCCCACACCATCGCCCCTTTTTTTGCCGGAGCAAAGGTTCCATCGATAAAACCCTCGCTCAGGTCGATGCCGCCACGCTCTTTTAAGTCTTGGGCCAGTGCCGTTAGTATCTTGGCAAAAACCCCCGATTCTGTCCACTGCTGGAAGCGTCGATGGCAGGTGCTTCTCGGCGGATACCGCTCTGGCAAATCCGCCCAGGGTGCTCCTGTCCGCAGAATCCAGAGAATGCCGTTGAGAACATTTTGGGGTTCCTGTGGTGGCCGACCCGACTTTCCAGGCTGTGCTTTGGGCTTGGGAATGTACTGTGCAATCCGTTGCCACTGTTCTTTTGTAATATCCATAAAACATGTATCGGCTCACA
>QNCB01000414.1 GCA_003644335.1 Planctomycetota bacterium
CCCTGGTCTTACCATTGGGCATCGTGTGCGGGCATAAAACTGGTTGGTTATCCCGGGCAATTTCGGATTTTGGATTTCAGATTTCGGATTGAGCTAGTTCCGTGAAATAATCCGAAATCCGCAATCTAAAATCCGAAATAAATCTTATGCTGCAAAACACGGTTAAAATCTGTGCAAAATAATAATTACGAAAAGCCATGAAAAAATCTCGCACACTAAGCCATTAAATTAGCGCCGCTGCGAGAATACCGCGAGAATAGGGTTGATTTATTATCCATTTTGGATAGACTAGCCCGCCGAAGTGAAATTCGGGGCGTAGCTCAGCTTGGCAGAGCGCTGCGTTTGGGACGCAGAGGCCGAAGGTTCAAATCCTTTCGCCCCGATTTATTACACATTTTCTAGTCGTGTTTTTTTTGGGGGTTTCAAATATATATCGCGGATGTTTTGCAGGGTGTAGCCTGTTTCGTTCAGCTCGTGGATTAGTCTAATTCGCCTGATGATTTTCTCGTCGAAGAACCGCCCGCTCCGACCCTTGTGGCGGATGGGTTCCACCAGGCCTATCATTATGTAATACTCGATGGTCTGCGAGCTCACGCCCGCAGCCTGGGCAGCAGCGGATATCCGCACCTCGGGCGAGCTGGGAGAACTTTTCGCATCTTTAGTATTTTTCGCAGCGTCCTTCGCCATCGTTATAAAAATTATCGAACCGAACAGGCAAAAACCTTTAGCCCCGATGACAGCCGCTTGACATAAAAAAAACGGCGGGCTTCCCGATTGGGAAAGTCCGCCGTGGTTAATCTGTTACATCTTCATGGTGCAACCAGTTTTTGTGTGAACGGTTACCGTCTTAGTTGCTTTTTCTGCCGCCC
This sequence comes from Planctomycetota bacterium, assembly GCA_003644335.1. Next base: position 870 of record QNCB01000414.1, read on the forward strand.
ACGCCCTTGGTAGCCTTGGTAACAGTTTTGGCTTTTTCCTTAGGCCTCAGGCTTCGTGCCGCGGCACCGGCTTGCCACATCTCGCTGTCGCGAATGGCTGCCAGCTCTTTGTCCAGCTTGGTTTTGTAATCCTTCGCGCCGCAAACTCGCAGAACTCGACGCGTCTCCGTGCCGTTGGCGACACTCTTATACAAATCCTTGAAGACGGGCAGCGTGGCCTTTTTGAACTTGGGCTTCCAGTCCAGCGCGCCTCGCTGAGCGGTAGCTGAGCAGTTCTGATACATCCAGTCCATGCCGTTTTCGTCCACCAGCCGAATGAGACTTTGCGTGAGTTCCTCGACGGTTTCGTTGAACGCCTCGGACGGGCTATGGCCATTCTTGCGGAGCACGTCGTATTGCGCTTCCATCACGCCAGCCAGGGCGCCCATCAGAACGCCGCGCTCGCCCGTGAGGTCGGAGTAAACTTCCTTCTCGAAGGTCGTTGGGAACAGGTACCCCGAGCCGACCGCGATACCCAGAGCGATCGTTCGCTCGTCAGCCCGGCCTGTGAAATCCTGGAACACCGCAAAGCTGGAATTAATGCCAGCCCCGTTAAGGAAGTTCCGCCGAACATTCAGGCCCGAACCCTTGGGAGCCACCAGAATCACATCGACATTCGCTGGCGGAATAATTTTGGTCTGATCCTTATAAACAATGCTGAACCCGTGCGAGAAATAAAGCGCGTCGCCTTCGTTGAGGTTCTTCTTAACCGCAGGCCAAATAGCCTTCTGAGCGGCGTCGGAGACCAGCATCTGCACGACCGTGCCGCGCTGGGCAGCTTCGTCGATGTCAAACAGAGTCTTGCCGGGCTTCCAACCATCCTTAACCGCGCGGTCCCAGTCCTTCTTAAACCGCTTGGCCTGGCCTACGATAACATTAAAACCGTTGTCCCGCATATTCAGCGCCTGGGCGGGGCCTTGCACACCATAGCCAAGCACCGCGATGGTCTCGTTCTTGAGAACCCGCCGAGCCTTGGCCAATGAAAACTCCTTACGCGTAACGACATATTCCTTCGTACCACCAAAATCGATCTTTGCCATTTGTTGCTCCTCAATAAATTTCCGCCGAAGCGGTGCCTAAAGTCTAATTTCACACGTACCGCAAAGGGCTATTTCTACAGACTTCCGCCACGCAGGTCAAGCGGATTGTTTTTGAAACGGATATTTTGTGGGCTTGTGTTTTTGCGGGTTAGGGGCTAGTATGCCTGCTGTGTTATTATGATATTTCGTAGCGAGAAGGGCAAAAAACATGGCGGATCATGCGGCGATGGAGCAACTGGTAGCTTTGTGCAAGCGGCGGGGGTTTGTGTTTCCCGCTTCGGAAATATATGGCGGCATCAACGGCTTTTGGGACTACGGCCCGCTGGGGACGCAGCTGAAGAATAACATCCGCGACCACTGGTGGCGACACATGGTGGAGTGTCCGCCCATCGGCCCGGACGGGGCGCCGCTGCAAATCGTAGGCCTGGACAGCTCGATAATCCAGAACCCGAAAACCTGGGTAGCGTCCGGCCACGTCGGCGGGTTCAACGACCCGATGCAAACCTGCCGACAATGCAAAAAGCTCTTCCGCAGCGACCATGTCCAGGACATGCTGAGCGACA
>QNCB01000415.1 GCA_003644335.1 Planctomycetota bacterium
CGATCTGGACGGCAAAAAACCCGCCGATGTAACCAACACAATCGGAAGTTCGCACGGCGGGTATTACAAGGCCAGTGAGGTCGTGCAGAACATCGTCTACCGCGATCTGCTGCCGATGCTGAATCGGATAGCCTCCCGTGGCGTTGCGATAATTCTTCTAGCCCACGCCGCCAATACCAAGATGACCTCGCCGGAAGGGTTCGACATCCGCCTGGCCGGGCCGGACATTCCCAACTGGATTCTGCCGCCGTTTATCGAATGGGCTGATGCCGTTTTGTACGCCTCGCGCGACGGCGAGCAGCGCGTACTTCGGGCTGAGGGTACGAATGTAATCCTGGCCAAAAACCGTTACTCCCTGCCTGCGGAATTGCCGCTGTCCTGGCAGGGGTTCGTAAATGCAATGACTTCCAATCCCACAAACACCGCTAACAGAAAGGCACAGACCAATGGCTGACTTGAATGGCTACAACGCAAACGATTACGAACCGACCGCATCTTTCGATCCGATTCCGGCGGGGAAATATCTCGCCGCCATCACGGCAAGCGAGATGAAGGCCACGAAAAAAGGCGACGGCAGTTATCTCCAACTGGAGCTGACCGTCATGGACAGCAACCCGCCCGGCGGGAGCGGGTGCAAGGGCCGGAAAGTTTGGGACAGGCTGTGCATCAATCATCCCAACGACCTGACGCAGAAGATAGCTCGCGGGAGTTTGTCTGCTATCTGTCGGGCTGTGGGTGTAATGCAGCCGAGGGATTCGGCAGAGCTGCACAACCTGCCGCTGGTTATCAGCGTCAAGTGCAAACGGCGAGATGACACTGGCGAGTTGGCCAACGAGATAAAGGCTTACTTGCCGAAAAAATCTCCGCAGCAGCCAGCTGCCCAGGCACCTGCCACGCATGCAGAACCTGGCCAGGATAAGTCTCCGCAGAACTCCGCGGAAAACACCACAGCCCCGTGGCAGAGATAGGAGGTGTGCCATGATCGACCGCAAAGACATCACTAATCCCGACGAAAAAATTGTCAGGGTCAGCACAACCATAGACAAAAAAACCGAGACCTTCTACATGATCTGGGATCGCAATTTGAATTACTGGCGAAGCAACAGTCCACTCGGTGAGTACGACGCATGGACGCGGGATATTGCCAGGCGGGCGACATTTGAAACGCTCAAAAGGGCAAAGCGGGAATTGAGCTATATCGCTCAATGGCGGAGTGAGACGCCATGACTCTGATATTGCCATTCCCACCGAGCGTGAATCATTACTACCGTCGGGTTGGCCCGCGCACATTGATCAGCCGACAGGGCCGGGAGTACCGCCGAGTAATCTGCGGGCTCCTGGCCCCGGGTGGCGGGGATAAAAAGCCCCCGCGCACCGGGCGAATTGCTTTGTGCATGGATGTGTTCCCGCCAGACCGCAGGCGTCGCGACCTCGATAATTTACTAAAAAGCGTCCAGGATTCCCTCGCCCAAACTGGTCTTTACGAGGACGACAGCCAGATCGACTTGTTGCTCGTTCGTCGCCGCGAGGTAAAAAAACCAGGCCACATTGCCGTGGAAATCTTTGACCTGCCCCTGAGGCGTTGTCCGCTGTGCAAAGCATCGTTGCAGGGAAATTGAATATCAGAAAAAGCAAAATCACTTATCCATGAAATGTAATGCCAAAAACTCTTTCGCAGAAAGCACTTCAAGATCGGATTTTTTGAAATGAGCAATATTTCGAGTAACGATACAAGATGCCTGAATGTTCCGCGCAGAAAAATACTGCACTGCGTCTTCGAAATCCGTCCAGTTTGCCTCGATGGCCTGATGCAGAATTTTTTCGTCACAGGCAGCAATGGTGAAAGTGTCTCGCATCAATTTAACCGCCTGCCTGGCGGTGCGAATATCCTTGAAGCGACGAACGATGTAAAAAACATTTGTAAAACTGATCGCGGAAACGAAGGCTTCTATCTTTCCTGTTTCGGCCAGAGTCCAAATTTGCACAGCATCCTCATAGTGGGGTTCACGCAGGCCAAGAACATCCAGCACAATGTTCGTGTCGACAAGCGTCCGCATCACAGCGATCCATGTCGTTGGGCCAACGTTTCGGCCAGGATATCCTTGTCTGTGCGATCACTTGGCAAAGAAACCAATCCGCTTGCCTTTTTGGCGATTGGGCCGGGGGGATTTGTCGTCCATTCTAGCAGCACCATTGACTGCACAAACCGGGCAAACAAAGCCGAAACGCTCATGTTTTGTTCGTGGGCAATTCGCTTGGCCTCTCGAACGATATTTTCATCTGCGCTAAGTGTAAGTTTGGTCATGGCGACATCTCCAATATGTATAAGTTCACCTGAAGTATATGTACTAAACCTCGCTAAAACAAGGGGTATATTATGACGATTTCCCTTCGTCCATACCAGGGAGAGGCTGTGGCGGCGGTGTATCAGCATCTTCGCCAGCGCGGGGATAATCCTTGCGTGGTGATCCCAACAGCTGGGGGCAAGACGCCCGTGATGGC
>QNCB01000032.1 GCA_003644335.1 Planctomycetota bacterium
GATGCTCTGAAGAGTACGCTGCGGCCTTGCACTTATTTTGGGTTCCAAAACGGGCTGAAAAGCCTCATTCGAGTTTACGAACAAGCTCGCGAGCATGGCGACAGTACGGAGAAGTTCGGCGGCTTTACCGAGGTGGACGGGCGAAAGTGTATCGTGCTTATCCGGTTCCTGCCGAATCGGCCTGGCGCGAAATACCCGGCCCGGAAAACCGTCGTCTGCCTGGATATCAAGACGCTCGTGCCAATGCGGGTGGTAGGGTACAACTGGGACAACAAGCTGTCCTGCAACTACGAGTATCGCGATTTGAACTTCGACGTAGCCCTGCAAGGAGCGGACTTCACCCCACAGGCAAACGGCATTAAACGCAAAGCGAGCTGACATTAAAAGCAAATCCGAAATCCGAATATCGAAATTCGAAACAACTCCGAATATGACCAGGCGAATTTTTCTTTCAACGTATTTTTGTCTCTTTGCTCTGGTGGGTTTTTCTGGCTGTGTCCAGCCTCAGGAGCGATACACGTCCGTTCTGAGTTTCACCCAGGCTGAGGAAAAACTCCTCTCGCCGGATATTCTTGCTCAGGCCAAGGGGAACCATCTTGCACTGCTAGCCCGCTCGGCGGAGTCTTATCGAGCTATGAAAATTCGGGACTATACCTGCACCTTCGTCAAGCAGGAAACTCTCTCAGGCCAACTTCGCCCAGAGCAGCAAGTCGCGGTGAAGTTCATGCCAAGCCCGTTTAGCATCGCGATGATATGGACAAAAAACGCGCCGCTGGGCGACAGGCTGATCTTCGTCCAAGGCCAATACAAAGACGCCAAGGGCCAAAGCAGAATGCTTGTGCGGCCAAAGGGAGGCCTGGCCCAACTGCTCGCCGGCAAGAGCGTGCTGAAACTCCCCGACGGGCCTGACGCCATGCGAAACACGCTGCGGCCTTGCACGAAGTTCGGCTTTGAAAACAGCATCGCCAGTCTGATTGAGGTGTACAAACTCGCGGAGAAAAACGGCGACCTCGTCGGCCAGGCGTTTTTGGGCACCACAGAAGTGGCAGGCCAAAAGTGCATCGTCCTGCAGCGGGTCCTTGCCAATCGCGACGGAGCAAACTACCCCGCAAAAACCACCGAAATCTGCCTGGATATAAAAACGCTACTGCCAATGCGAATCGTGGGCTACGACTGGAACAACAATTTCTCGTGCAACTACGAGTTCCGCGACGTGAAATTCAACACAGGCCTGAGCGCGAAAGACTTCACCCCCAAAGCCAACGGCATCGCCCCGCCAAAGAAGTCGAAGAAATAAGCTCCCACTTTTTTTCACCATGAAGACCATGAAGAAAAAGTAGGCGATAAAAACAGGCTCTCATCCCGAATAGTTGGTGGCTTCTGTATTGTTTCGCCTGCAAAAGCTGTGAATTTAACGCTTTATGGCCTCCGGTATGTATGGTATAGTATCCCAACGCCACGGGGAATAGGGCAACGCAGGAGTGCGACCCGCCCGCCGTGGCGGTGCCATACGGCATGGGGTTGGTATCCTTTTGGTGGCAACCCTTTATATTATGCCGGTGGCTACAATGCGATAAACTCCAGCTCCGCAAGGGGTTGCTTTTATACGGTTTTCTACCGACTATTCGGGTGGAGAACCCTTTTTTATCTTTGGTTCTTTTCCGTGATTGGCTATAAAAATCTTAACTTCTTTCAACTTGGCGGGTTAAATATCCGAACAGTAGGTGGGGCTGCGTGAACGCGTTTTCTTTTACTGCAATGGACACTTTGCCGTGTTAAAATAACAGTTAGAGATACTACTGTCCCACCACAAGTTGAATAATGGCCGTTGGTTGTAATTTTGGTTGTTTTGAATGTTGCGCTCTGTTTGTGTAAAAGCCTGTAAAACAGGCATTTTCTCGAACAGACTTAGGCTTAAAAGCTGTAGCAAAATGTAGCGGCTCTGTTTTTGTTTGAGTGATTGCGCGCGGCGGTTGTGTCCGGGGATTGTCGGATGGTGAGACTATTGGGGAGTTGCGGAAATGGTAACGGTTGAGCAAAACTGGGTTGTTTTTACTTTTTATCGTCCTGGCGCGTCCCGGGTTTGCGTTGCGGGAGATTTCAATGGCTGGGCGAGCGGAGACGCGGAAATGATCGACGTCGGCAACGGCAATTGGGAGGCGCGTCTGCGTTTGTCGCCTGGAGAATTTCGCTTCCGATACTGTGCTGACGGGGAGTGGTTTGCGGACTATGCAGCTGGCGGGCTGGAAATGGGAAGATTCGGCATGGACAGCATCGTGGTCGTGCCAGACAGGCAGCTGCAGGAAACCTATGAACCAATTCCCGAGGAGATTGGTGCGGCATTGTCAGCTGAGGCTGTCTTGGCTGTTTGATTCTATAAAAGTGTTTGCTTGCCAGGTGCAAGGAGTTGGTTGTACCCTAGCCTGTTTCATGCAGGCTATGTCACCTCAGGAGAATAGCGCCGGGGGCGTACCGGTGGGGCTAGCCCGTGATTTTTTTATGCGGGCTGTGTTGCCAGGGGGGTGTGGGATTTTTTCGTGGCTTTCCGTGACTATTGTTTTGTACAGATTTTAGCTGTGTTTTGTAGCATAAGATTTACTTCGGATTTCAGATTGCGGATTTCGGATTGTTTCGCGAAATTAACTCAATCCGAAAACTGAAATCCAAAATCCGAAATTGCCCGGGATAACCAACCAGTTTTATGCCCACACACGATGCCCGATGGTAAGACCAGGGTTTGGTCTGGCACACTGCCAGGGAGTAGTTATCAGTAAAAACAGCAAACAGCGGCACCCAGCTATTTGCCTATACCGTCAAGAGTCCACAGATTACACGGATTTTAGGGGGATTACACAGATTCTCTTTAATAAAAAAATCCGTGAAATCCGTGGACTGCTTTTGCCTGTTGCCTACTCAAGTTTTTCGAGGACTGTTTTTCGCATGACTTCAACGGGTGGTTTTTCGCCTGTCCATCTCTCGTACTGGGCCCCGGCTTGGTTTACGAACATGTCCAGCCCGGTAACGGTCGTCAGCCCGCGCTCCTGCCCTTGGGTTAGCAACTTGGTCTGCAGCGGATTGTAAACCGTGTCGAAAACCACCTTCGCCGAAGTTGGCAGAGGAGCTGGGTCTATCGGACTTTCAGCCACGTTTGGACTCATGCCGATAGCGGTGCAATTGATAATAATTTCCGGGTCGGTTTGGCAGGCTTCATTCAAAGGCCTAGCCTGGCAGCCAAACTCCCTGGCCAGGGCCTGGGCGCGGGCAACAGTGCGGTTGCAGACCGTTACCCCAGCCTTATAGTGCGACAAAGCAGCCACGATAGCCCGGGCAGCTCCGCCAGCTCCGAGCACCGTTACCGCCCGCCCAGCCAGGGCCTGTCGCGTGATATTCATCTTGTCGCACAGTGCGTCGATAGCTCCGGCGTAGTCGGTATTATCCCCGCGGAGCTGGCCTGTGGGGGAAATCGTAATCGTGTTTACCGCGCCGATCCGCACTGCCAACTCGTCGCAATTGGCTTGGCCTATATAAGCCAGGGCGTGTTCTTTGTGGGGAATCGTAACGCTAAGTCCCCTCAGCCCCAGCCAAGGCCTGGCCAAAGCGGCGTCCATAAATCGCGAAAAGTTTTCCACCCCGGGTTGAATCAGCAGCGGCAGATAGGCTGCGTCTCGGCCTGTCGCTTCGAAGGCTGCGTTGTGAATCGCTGGGCTCATGGAATGGCTTATCGGACAGCCTATCACGCCGAAAACTTCCGTCGCTGGGCCTATCGCGTCCCATCGGTACAGGCCCCTGGCCTCAGCCAGGGTAGGCTGACCCGGCGCCGATTCCGCTTTGCTGTGCAGCGAGGCAAAGCTGCCCCAGCAACCAAACTTCCGAGCCAACAGCCTGGTGATAAGTCCCATCGGGCCCATCGCCAGGGCCAGGGTGGGCTTGGTACTCGCGCGGACAACGTCGAACGCCCGCAAGGCCTCCGCTGCGTTTGTCGGAGCGAAGGCAACCTTGTTTATGTCCCCCGCCGAGGCGTCCATCGCTGCGACCAGCTCATCCAGGTCAGCTGGACAGCAGTCGAAATCGTGATGACTGACGACGGTCCTGGCCTGGCCAGGCTCGGGCCAATCCTCCGGCGGCACGTCCTGTTCGATATCCACCGCAGCCACCGGCCCACACCGCACCGCCCGGGCCAATAGCCCAAGACGATGCTGCTCCGAACCTGCGTACTGCCCGCCCTGGCGAGTCGGCCTGCATGTTATCAGCACCTCCGCCGGGGCCTGGGCCAGGAGGTCTCGCAGCTGTTCGTCGTCTGGCAGGGCGTCCAGAAAATCCAGACGACACTCGACCATGTCTGCTCCCTCAGCCGAGGCTGCGAGCATGTCCACCCGCATTGCCTCGATAGTCCGAGCGGTCAGCGGGCATATTAATTTCGTCTGCGATTCGGTCATCGTTCGTTATCCCTTTTTTCGTCCGATTTTATTTTCCGTCCCAGCCAGGAGTCTGACGATATTGGCTCGGTGGGTTACGTTTACCAGCACTACGATTACCGACGCGAAGGCTGTGAAAAGCCAAAGTTCTCCGACCTCGTCGAGGTGCAGCAGGATGAAGTATGGCAGAAACGACGAACAGCCTATGATGCTGCCCAGCGAGACATATCGGCTCAGGGCGGTTACGATTATCCACGTCAGGAAGCCCAGCAGCCCCGGCAGCGTGAAATACGGAAACACGCCCACGCCCACGCCCAGAGACGTCGCTACGCCCTTGCCGCCGCGGAAGCCAAGCCAAATATTGAACACATGACCGAGCACCGCTGAGGCTGCGACGCTCAGCCAGGCAGCCTGTTGAAGGAGCGTCGGCGTCGGGCTGCTATCGCCCAGGCGAACGCAGCCTATGAGTACGCCCGCCGCGAATGACGGCACGGAACCCTTGGCCATATCCAGCAGGAAGCAGGTGTACCCCCACCGCTTGCCGAGTACGCGGGTAACGTTGGTCGCGCCGACATTGCCGCTGCCGACCTTGCGGATGTCCACGCCGTGGAGTTTGGCGATAAGCACGCCGAAGGGAATCGAGCCAAAGAGATACCCTCCCAGCGGCAGGAGCGTGAACCAGATTATGGGATTGTCGATCATTTTGCCTCCGCGATTTGCGAGTAGATTTTGACAAGCTCGCCCACGTGTCGGGCGATGGACAATTTTTTCCCGTGCGCGGCTGCTGCACTGCCTCGGCCTGCCAGGCTGGCTGGGGCAATCATTTTTTGCATCGCATTGACGACGGCTCGAGTGTCGGCGGGGGTTGCTACGACGAGGCCCGCTCCGCCACCCAAAGCCTCTGCGGCGCCGTTGAAATCTGTGGTTATCGACGGGATGCCAAGCCTGCACGCTTCGAGGATAACCCTGCTGCACGCGTCGTACCAGCTGAGCAACAGGCAAATGTCCGCAGCCGCGTACCAAGGAAAAATATCAGCGACTGGCGGGATGAAGTGAACCGCATCAGCGACGCCCAGAGCCTTGGCCTGGGCGATGAATTTCGCGGGAGCTTCCCGCCCGACCGCGATGAGCACGCCTTGGCCTGACAACCTGCGCAGTTCCGCCAAGGCAGCGATGGCGAAGTCCACGCCTTTGAGTTCGAAGTTCGTCGCGACCGTCAGGAAGACAGGCTCGTCCTGGGCCAGGCCTAGCTTGCTGCGCATTTGCTCCCGGATTTCCCGGCGAGTCTGTCCCTCTGCTGGGGTCAGCAGGGCGACGCCGTTGAAGACAACGCGCACATTTTCCGTCCGCCCATAGTACCGGGCCAATTCGCCGGCGACCATTTTGCTGCCTGGTATCCACAATGTGCGGGTGTCGGCGGCGAGTTTTTTTTCCAGCCTGGCCATGTATCGCCTGGGCGGGTTCAGTAGCCTGCCCAGTTTTTTGCCCAGCCGAGAGAGCGGACATTTTACGCGAGCCAAGCTGGCCCGGACCTGGGCGGGGATAGTCCCGCCGCGAGGCTGATATATGCTTGCCCCGGGTATCGGCAGCATTGCGTGGGTGATGTCGAATCGGCCTGGTGCACACTGGCGGATGGCTGCGGCGACGAACTTCCTCAACGAGCCTTTGCCCAGCGAAACGACCTCGACGCCGGGGCTGTCGCTGGGCCAAGAGCCCTGCTGACACAGCACCGTTACGCTGTGTCCAAGCTCTGCCAGCCGCTGGGCTATCTGCGCGGTAGAAGTTTCTCGCCCGCCTCGGCTGGGTTCCATTCGCTCGATTATCAGCGCGATTTTCATAGCCTGGCCTTTCGGGCTAGCCGCTGGGCGAGGCGCTGTTGGCGCCGTTGCATCCGCACGACCTTCGCGTCGATAGCCCGGCTCCACAGGCCTGGCTGGGCTTGGCTTTGCGATTGCAAATACGACTGCAAAAAGCTGTCCCAATATCGTTCCACCCACAGCCAGGGCATGGAGTATTTCAGCTGGGCCAGGTCCTTCACTCGCCAGCGGAACGCGCGCCAGCGAGGCTGAAATACCCGCGCAAGGTCGATAAGGTTTACATGCACGCGCCCGTCGTGTTCGTGCAGGAAAATATGCGACGCGTAGAGGTCGCGATGGACGAAGCCCGCCTGGTGCATCCTGCTGACAAGCTCGACAAGTTGGCGGGTGAACTCGTCGATGAGTGCGGGCTGGTCTGCGAATTTTGCGAGGAACTCATCACCCACGCGCTCCACCGCGTCGCCCGGCACAGCTGTAACTATTATATAGCTTCGCCACGCACCGAGAAGCCCAACCTGCTGGCCCCATGCTATTTCCCGCATGGTAGCCACGCCAGCGTCGCGCAGGTGGCGGATGTTTGCAAACTCCCGCCGAGCTTCGCTCCACAGGCCCTGCCCGCGAATCAGCCTGGCCAATCGCGTCATCAGCGACACTGGGCCGTAGCGTTTGAGATACATTTCCCAGCAGCGACTTTGCCCGTCGCGAAACTCCAGCCTGGTTCGCCTGCGATGGCCCAGGTTTGGCTTGGATAGGTCTTCGCCGTTTTGGTAGGCGAACGCTCCGGCGACGTTGTCAAGCCCAGCCTGGTTTATAAAATCCGTCAGTTGCGGGTCGATCATAGCCTGGCCTCCGGGCGGGTTTTTTGCAGCAGTTCCGTCGCAGCTGTTGCGACGCTCTCTGGGCTGATAGCCTTCATGCAGCGGTGGTGTTGCGGGCCTGGCGGTAGCGGGCAGAACTTTTGCTGACAGGGCGAGCAGGGAACCTCGACGCGGACTATTCGCTCAGCCGGGTAGTCTATCTGTGCCCATCGCGGGTCGGTGCTGCCAAAGACGGTTACCACCGCGGTGCCCATCGCAGCTGCGATATGGCGGGCGCCGGTGTCGTTGGTAACCAGCAGGTCGCACAGGCTCAGCAAACCTTTGAGCAGGCCCAGGTTGTTGTCCAGCCTGGCGAAGTTCAGCAGGGGCTTGTGCGTCATAGCTTGTTCCACCCGCCCGGCCAGGTCGCGCTCAGCCTGGCTTGGCGAGGCGTTGATGATTATCCTCGCTCCGCGCTGCTCGGCAAGCATGTCAGCCAAGGCTGCGTATCGGTCGGCAGGCCAAAGCTTGCTTGTGCCAAACGACGCGCCGGGATTGAGCATAACCAAAGGCGTAGTACAGTCGCCCTCGGCTGTTTTTTTGTTCAATGTTTCACTCAAGGCCCCACAGCCGGGGGCGGCTGTGCTACATGATGGTTGGTTTTTGGAATATCCAGCCCCGCCTAGCAGTTGCTCCGCAGCAGCAAGGTCGGCGGGTCGCAGGGGCAGTTCCATTTGGCGCGACGATATCTCCACCCCTAAACCCTGGCGGAGGAGCTTGGCGTAGTAGTCTATCATTGGCACGGGCAGGAATTTTCCCGCGGCGTCTTTCTGCGGAGCCAGTGGGTCGGTCAACAACCAACTTCGACCGTCTCGCCCGTAGCCTACGCGCCGGGTGGCTCGGCTGAACCTTCCCAGCAGGGCAGAGCGAAAACTGTTGGGCAGCAGCAGAGCGACCTCGGCCTGGCAGCGGGCTAGCCGCTTGGCGGTGCGAAAGAAATTACGAATCCTTGGCTTGTTGCGAGACTCATCGACGAGGGACTCATCCGCCCAGGTATTTCCCGCCAGCACATCGAGGGCTATTTTTCGGCCGAAATAGGTAATGCGAGATTCCCCAAACCCCTCGCGCAGAGAGCGCAGCACAGGCGTAGCCATGACTACATCGCCGACCCAATTGGGCAGGAAAACCAAAATATGTGTTGGTTCGGACATCTGATAAGATACCGCCCACCCCGACTTGCCATGCAACAAGTTGCATGACCTACTGGCTGTGTTTTTTACCATGAAGTTCATGAAGAGCTTGAAGATTTTTAGAAACAAAAAAACTACCTTCATGCTCTTCACGTGCTTCATGGTGATTTTTTATTTACTCCACGCCTCGCTTCGCCAGGTCTTGCCAGCTTTTGCGATGGCGTATTGTCGAGCCTTTGACCCAGTCGTTGCCTACGACGATGCACTCCATGCCAGCCTGCACGAACGCCTTGGCAGCCAGGGGCGAGGTGCATATGCCCAGGCTGAGTTTCGGGAAGTCCAGCTTAAGTTGTCCCAGTTGGCTGTCCAGCCTGGACTCGATAATTATTTTCGGTATCCGCAGCTTGCC
>QNCB01000033.1 GCA_003644335.1 Planctomycetota bacterium
ACGCTATTCCGAAAGCCGTATAGCTGCCTTCTCGACAGGCTGTGTATACCCGTTTGTTTCGCCTGCCACTGGCGGATCTGTTGAAACCGATACGCCTATGCCGGTTGGAGACTACGCGCAATCAGCATTGGGGCGTGAAAGGATATTTTCCTACTTCAGTGACCTCAATCAAACTCCAGTCTGTATAATCAGACTCAATTATTCAACTGAATTAAGATACTCAAACTGACCGATTTTAGGCTGCGAGGAGTTTTTCCAGGCGGCGAATAACAGGTTTTTCATGACTATATTTGATGACATCTTTAACATTCTCCTGCCACACTATCCGAAGCATTCGGTCCTTGAGTTTGCTAATCGGTTCAAGTCGCAGCACATTCTTGGATTTGTTTTGGCCTTGTGCACGATAGGTTTTAATCCCTATGTGGGTCAGGCAGGCATAGGCGCAATCGACCAGGTGCAGGTGTCTAACCACAGCCCGGTACCGCTTAACACGGTAATCGCCAAGCCCCAAATGCTGTTTCTCATCCTTGATCAGCATCTCAATAGACCATCGTTTCAGATAGTCAGCTACTATTGTTTTCATCGAAGCACGCAAGTTATCGGTAACAAGTGCAATCTGTTTGTTCTCTCCCTTACGACGAGAGAAAACGACCTTGACAGTACCCAGCTTATTCAGTTTGCCGATGCGTTCAGCCAGCCGATATGTTTTGGTTTTACGCAGGCCTGCGACATTGCACCAGGTGCCGCTGTTGTGCAGAACGTTCCTGCCATATTTGGCAAGTTTGCGTTTTATCGAACCAACCGTAAACCATCGATTAGACTTGGCTACGCCTATATAATGCCATTTTCGCTCTTTGCAGGCATTGACCACATTGGGGCACAAGTAAAAGGCATCAAACAAAACTGTGGTGTTGAAATTTTCGGGGAAAGTGCTCCGCCTGATTGTCTCCCCAGCCAATTCAGTAAGCTTGCGAAAAGGAATTTTCAATTTGCTGGCGTGTTCTTGCTTGACATACAACAACGAAGCCCATGGAATAGTAACGCCACGATAGTACAGGCTAACTTTCAAAATGGTATGACCCGTTCCGTATTTGCCGGTTGCATGATGGTGAAGTTTGCCGACCGCTTCCATTTTTTTGGCTCGCTTGAGCGTCTGGGTGTCATCGATAATGAAAAACAGATGGCGGTCTTTTTTAGTGGCCAGACTTCGCAACATGTCCAGGGCGATCTGCTGCATGACGGACGATTCATTCCAATCGCTTCGCCAGAGGAATTCGCCGTGGTTGGTTCTGTGGGTCGAGCTTCGAAGCAGCCGAGCGAGCCTTTCAATGGTACTGCAATGGCTGATGGTTATCGCCATGACCAAACTGCAGAAATGGCCAAATGCAGGCCCGCCGAATTCACTTTTAACGATGTTGAAAAAGGCTTTAGTTTTTCGTGGAATATTCCCGATAGTAATCATGCGACGACTCCCAAGATAAGTTCTGTTCGCTACAAAACTTATCGGCAAGATTCGTCGCATTTCTTTTGCGCTAACTATCATCGTAAATTCCAAAATCGGTCAGTTTGAGTAACTAATAGACTTTTTCGAAGGGAACCGCCCAGCAGGGAAGCCAAAAGTATTTATATTTTCTGCGAAGGTGCCAAAAGAGAGCAGCAATACTTTCAATATTTCAGAGAAATGGACTCTCGAATCAATCTTAGAATATATGAGCTGCATCCTCATGAGGACAACTCTCCATCTGGCTTACTTGATATCGCAAAAAAATGTATCATAGAAAATGACAGCAATCCCAATCCAGAATACTCAATGTTTGAAGATGATGAGGTTTGGATTGTATTAGACACTGACAAAGACAAGCTCGAATCCAGAAAACCTCAAATAAAACAAATCAGAGATTTTTGCAAAAATCAAAACAACTGGTTTGTAGCTCAAAGCAATCCTTGTTTTGAAGTATGGCTATATTATCATCATTCATCCGAAAAACCTGTTTTTGAGAATAGCGATAAATGTGGTGGTTGGAAAAAAATAGTCAACGAATCCATCAAAGGTGGTTTTGACCCCAGAAAACATCCACTTTACATTGAAGAAGCTACAAGAAATGCAGAAAACAATTTTGACAGCCTGAACGATATTCCAACCGTGGGAAGTACAGAAATTTTTAGATTATCAAAGAATATGCTACCCCTCGTAGTCTCCAAGGTAAAAGCAATAAAAAACGAACTAAACACACAGTAAATTAGTCAAATTGAACAAAAAAATCGCTAGGCACCTTTCAAGCTATATTAAAATGGGCGGCCAGGACAGAAGTCCTGGCCGCCCGTGTTTGGATAATTTCACATGAACAAATTTGCCATGCGAAGTTGCATGACCTACGCCTGTGTTTGGATAATTTCAACCATGCGAAGTTGCATAACCTACGGCTGTCAGCTGATTGCTGAGAGCTAATCGCTGATTACTTCTTGCCGAACGCTTCGTCGTACCAGAGTTGCAGTTCGTCATCGCTGATGGCGGTGGTTCGGCCTGCTTCGTATTCGACATCGACCTTGTCCCGTATGGACAGCAGTCGCGGGTCGTTTTTCGGCACGTCCACGCCGTGGTACCGTTCGAGCCAATGCTTCAGCCCGGCGGCTCCGCTCTTGTCGGTGATAGCTACGGCGATGGGCCTGTGGAGAATTTTCTGCGTGTCAAACGCGGAATAAATTTCCTCGCTCTTGAGCAGCCCGTCAGCGTGTATGCCCGCTCGGGTGGTGTTGAAATCTCGCCCGATAATGGGGAAGTTCGTCGGGATATCGTGGCCAATCTCGTCGCGGAAATAATTCGCGATTTCGGTGATAACCTCGAACTTGATTTTATCGCTGCACGGCACAAGTTCCCGCAGCTGGGCAGCTTCGATAATCATAGCTTCCAGCGGCGAGTTGCCCGTCCGCTCGCCAATGCCCAGCAGAGATGCGTTGCAGGACGAGCAGCCATACAGCCAGGCTGTGGCGGGGTTAATGAGTACTTTGTGGAAGTCGTTGTGGCCATGGAATTCCAGCAGTTCGCCCGGCACGCCGGCGTCGTGTATCATCGCGTGGACGAGTTTCGGCACGGACCTTGGCAGGGTCGCTTCGGGCCAGGGCACGCCGTAGCCCATCGTGTCGCACAGGCGAATTTTAACGTCCATGCCGCTCTGCTCGCGAAGTTTCATCAGCTCGATGGCGAATGGCACGACGAAGCCATACACATCCGCTCGGGTGATGTCCTCGAAGTGGCAGCGAGGGACGATGCCTTCTTCCAGAGCTGAGCGTGCGATGTCCAGGTACAGCTCCATGGCTTGCCGGCGGTCTTTGTGCAGCTTGAGGAAAATATGGTAGTCGCTGCAGCTGGTCAAAATGCCGGTCTCCGGCA
The DNA here is from genome assembly GCA_003644335.1 of Planctomycetota bacterium. The sequence goes on from QNCB01000033.1 coordinate 3,392, forward strand.
GGTTCATGGACTTAACCAGTGCGAAGTCGCTTTTGACCGCGCGGATCCAGCTGGTTACCTGCGGGAACTGGGCGCCGGTTTCGAGACACTTTTCGACAGCCTGGCGATCCTTCTTCGAGTAGATGAAGAACTCGCTTTGTCGAATGATGCCGCTGCCGCCGTCCAGCTTGGCCATGAGCTTGTAGACGTCTACGATTTGCTCAACGGTATAAGGAGGCCTGGCCTGTTGGCCATCGCGGAAGGTGGTGTCGGTTATCCATATTTCCTTGGCTGGGGCCAGGGGCAGGGTCGAGTCCTCGAACAGCACCTTCGGCAGCTCTGTGTACGGGAACATGTCGCGGTACAAAACAGGCTCGTCAACTTTTTGTAATTGAAATTTTTTCGAATCTTCCGCCATGGTGAATATACCTTTTCTCTAGGGGGTTATTGCCAGATACGCTATCGAGCAGGACATTATAGCAGAAAGCCCCGAGCAATTCAACACGACTTTATTTGCCACGGAAAAATGTCGCATATCGGCGGGGAATTGCGGAGAATATGCAGCTATGAAGGATAACGTCAAACGCCCACGATTTTACGCTCCGAACCTCTCTGCCGGCGCCCTTGCCCTCTCAGCGGAGGAGTCGCACCACGCCCGGTCAGTGCTTCGGCTAAAGACAGGCCAGGCTGTGGAACTTTTCGATGGCCTGGGTCGCGTGGCTGCGGGAGAGATTGTTAGCCTGGAGCGGAACGAAACGACCGTGCGGGTTGGGGAGGTTGCCGCGGGCCAGGCCCCCAGCCACAGCGTTCATCTTGCCTTTGTCGTGCCCAAGGGCAAGAGGCTGGATTGGCTTTTGGAGAAGGCCACCGAGCTGGGCGTCGCGTCGTTTTGGCCTGTCGTTTGCGAGCGGAGCGTCGCAGCGGGAGGCCGGATTGAGCGGTGGACCGGCCATTGTATTTCCGCCGCCAAGCAGTGCGGGCTGAATTGGCTACCGGCGGTGCACGAGCTGACCCCGTTGGCTGATTTCCTGGCCGAGGTCTCCGCCGGTCAGCTGGGCCTGGGCGATGCGACATTGATTCTGGGCGATATGTCAAGCCAAGCCAGGTCGCTGGCGGAGGTTTTGCAGTCGGCGGGCAAGAGCGACAATGTGGTTTTGCTTATCGGACCCGAGGGCGGCTTTACCGACGAAGAAATTGACGCGATTATCGCATGCGGGTTTGACCGAGCCAGGCTGGGGGAGACGACCCTGCGAATAGAAACAGCTGCGATCGCCCTGCTAGCTGGAGTGCGTTGTCAGTATTCAGGAGACAGGAGTCAGGAGTCAGGAGTCAGAAGGGTTGGTAGTTCTGACTCCTGAATCCTGACTTGTGACAACTCACACTCGATGGAACTGTTTTTCCAGGTCTTTTAGCGTCAGTCGCAGTGTCGTCGGCCTGCCATGCGGGCAGGCGGAGCATTTTTCCAGGCCGTCCGCTGAGTCCAGCAGAGCTTGCATCTCAGCCTGGCCCAGCGGGTCGCCAGCCTTGATAGCAGCCTTGCACGCCATCATCGCCAAGACATCTTCCAACAGCCTTTCCGGGTCGACGGTTTCGTCCTCAGCCATCTTGTCCAACAGCTCGCGAAGGAAGGCGTCCATCGCCACGCCCCGCCGAGCCAGGACCGCGGGGTATCGCTGCACCGCGAAGGTATCCGGGCCAAACGGCGAGACCTCGATGCCGATTCTGCCCAGCAGTTCCGTAGCCTCGCCCAGCATCTCAGCCTCAGCTGGAGTTACCGTTATCGAAAGCGGAATCAACAAAGGCTGGGTTTGCATAGCCCCGTCGAGGAGCCTGCGTTTGAAATCGTTGTAAAGCACCCGCTCGTGCAGGGCGTGTTGATCTACGATAATCAGCCCGTCGCTGGCCTGGGCGACGATGTACGAATCGTGAACCTGCAACATCGACCTGGCAGGCCCAGCTGGGGGCGAAGCCAACTCATACTGCCCAGAGGCAGTCGCAGGGGCGGGCGTTTGTTCCCTCGGCTCATTTGTCGGCTCGGGCGAGACGGGCGTTTGCTCGGGCGCGAAATCCTCCCGCCGCGGCTGGTCTGTACAGGTGTCGCCAGGCTGAGCGGAGGGTTGCGGGAAGTTCGGCGAGGGGGGACTTAGCTGAGGAACTTGAGGACTGCCCGTCGGTTGGCCCGGCGGGAAGTCCAGCCTGGGTTGCGGGGCGGGAGCTTTTTTCAAAAAGTCCGCCAGGGCCTGTCGCAGCGATTCCTTTTTGGTTTCGTTGGCAGCCCGGGCTGAGTCGACTGGGGCGTCGTCCAACTCGGCGGTAACCTGTCCTCGCAGATCAGCCTGGTTGAGAGTTTCTCGCAACGCAGCCAGTACCTGGCCATGCACAAGATTGCCTTGGCGGAAACGCACCTCGATTTTCGTCGGATGCACATTGATGTCCACCTCAGCTGGGTCGATTTCGATAAACAGGAAGACCACGGGATACTTCGTCGGAGCCAGCAAGCCTCGGTAGGCTTCGCGGACAGCATGGCTGATGAGACGGTCGCGGATGTATCGACCATTGACGAAAACATACTGCCACTTCGCCGCCGAGCGAGCAGCAGCTGGCGGTGCAGCCAGGCCCGCGACAGCCACCTCGCCCCCGCGGGACGCTATTGGCAGGAGACAGTCAGCCAGGTCTGGCGTAAACAGGCTCGCCGCCCGGGCAACGGTCGAATCCGTCGCTGGCAGGTTGAGCGTTTCGCGGCCATTGTGTCGCAGCGAAAACGCCACGCCAGGCTTAGGCAAGGCCAGGCGAGTGAGCTGCTCGGTGATGTGGCCTGACTCGGTGTTGGTGGTTTTGAGGAATTTTCGCCGGGCGGGGGTATTGAAAAACAAGTCGCGAATGGTAACCGTCGTGCCCGTCGAAGCGGCGCAGGGGACAGGCTCGCTAAGGCTCTCGCCGCTGGCGGAAACTTCCCACCCCTCCTGTTGGCCGGCCTGGCGGGTGCGGATATGGGCGTGGGAGATGCTCGCTATCGACGCCAAGGCCTCGCCGCGGAAACCCATCGTGCTGATGTTGAACAGGTCGTCCTCGCCGGAGAGTTTGCTCGTGGCATGTGGACTAAACGCCAGGGCAGCATCGGCCCGGCCCATACCGCAGCCGTCGTCCGCCACCTGGATCAACCTCTTGCCGCCATCCTCGATAGACACATCTACGCGGGAGGCTCCGGAGTCCAGAGCGTTTTCGACAAGTTCCTTGACCACGCTGGCAGGGCGCTCGATAACCTCGCCCGCTGCGATTTTGTTAACCAGATGTGCCGGAAGTTTTGCGATTGCCATAAATGTCTACTTAAAAATCGGATTTTTGAACCCTGGCAGGATCGATGGGTCTTCTATCTGCTGATAAAACTCCCCAGCATATCGCATCATGAGCATGTTCGGCTTGAACTGGTTTTTATCGGGATTTATCGGCAAGCCCAAAACTTCCTGCAGCAGATACAGGGGCAGGAAAGCCCCCGCCGCAATGGATAAGGGTGAACCGCCGCCGAAGCGCGGATTTATTTCGAAAAAGTATGGGCGTTGACCCGCAGGCCTGCGACACTGACAGCAAAATACGCCCCAAAGTCCGTCGATCGACTCTGCTAATTTTTTCGTCGAGGCTATAAGTTCCTCGTCGAGCACCGTAATGCCAACATCGACCTCGCCGCTGCGCACAGCCAGCCTTTGCCTCGGCACGACACACTCTATCTGCCCGTCCCGCCGGCGGTAAACGTCTACCGTATACTCCTGGCCCGGCACGAAATCCTGAACCATCAGCTGATCGCCAAACGCGTAGATATGCGACCTCAGCTCCCTGCCGCTTTTTATCACAGCTGAACCCACCCCACCTGAGCCGTGCAGAGGCTTGACGAAACATGGGTAGAAAGGCTCTTTCCGAAACTCCGCCAAGCCAAATGTGCGAATGGACGGTAGGGCGGCAGAGACGAGATGCTTGTTGAACATCTGCTTGTTTCGGCAGATTTTCACCGCCTTTTCCGGGCTTATCATCACCGTGCAGCCAAGGGCGACAAACTTGCCCTGCTGGCGAGACAGGCACCGCAAGTCCAGGTCAGTCAGTGGTACGACCAGGCCTATTTTCTTCTCGCGGACGATATCCAGCAGCGTGGGAATGTATTGCACGCTGCGTACCCTGTGGACGATTATCCCCTCGTCCACCACCTGGAGAGCAGGGGCAGAGACAGCCACGTCCGTGCCATAGAGCTTCCCAGCGACGCCCAGAAGCTCCATCGCCCTGCGGAACTCCCTCACCAGAGAGACCCGCCTGCCGACACAGGTAAACAAGATGTTCAGTTCTTTCCCCACGATATCATTTCCTTTTAGAGGTTCTCCTTGTACCAGTCGATAGCCTTTCGCAAGCCTTCCTCGAAGTAGACCAGCGGCTCGTAGCCTATTATTTCCCTCGCTCGAGAAACGTCAGCAAGGGAATCTTTCACGTCGCCAGGGCGCCTCGGCTGATAGTCAGCCTGGATATCGACCTTCAGCAATTCGTGCAGCAGTTCCAGTATCTGATTCAGGCTCGTGGCATGGTTGCAGGCGATGTTGGCGACCTGGCCTGTGCAGACAGCGGGGTCGGCGTTGGCAGCGAGCCAATTGGCGTTGCAGACGTTGTCGATGTAGCAGAAGTCCCGACTTTGTTCGCCGTCGCCGTAAACCACGGGGGTTTCCCCAGCCAGGAGTCTGCTGACAAACGCGGGAATTACCGCGGCGTATGCGCCGTTGGGATCCTGGTATGGCCCGAACACGTTGAAGTACCTCAGGCAGAGGGTTTCCATGCCGAACGCTGCGGCGTAGGCTTGCATGTAAAACTCGCAGCAGACTTTGTTAGCGGCGTATGGGCTGATGGGCATGGAGAGCATGCCTTCGTGTTTGGGCGAGGTTTTCTGGTCGCCGTAGGCACTGCTGGACGCGGAAAAGACGACCCGCTTGACGTCCGCCGCCCGGGCAGATTCGAGAACCGTAACCGTGCCGTTGACGTTGACGTCGTGTGAGGTAAGAGGGTCTGCCATGCTGCGGGGCACCGACCCCAGCGCACCGAGGTGAAACACAGCCGAGCAGCCTGACATTACGCTATCGAC
>QNCB01000034.1 GCA_003644335.1 Planctomycetota bacterium
AACGAACCCTGCCCGACGGCGAACAGCTCTGGGCTTTGCTCGTGAGCAAAGGACTGCAGCAGCACAAAAAACGCCAGCAACAACGTAACCATATCGGTAAACGATACAATCCACGCCGGGATTCCTTCTGGCGGGTCTCCAGTTGGTTTCTTCTTACTCATTCGTCTATTCGTGCGTTAAGCATCGTGATTTCCAAAAAAGGTGAGCCTGCGAATTTGCCTGCCTTGGCGTCGCACCGCTGGGCCAGGCTGAAGCGTGATTGGGCAACCCCCCTGCTCTGTACGAAAAATCGCATGATAGCCCATGACCTTCGCAAGCCCAGGTGTCGTTGGCCCAGGCCATGACTCTCAGCTATGACGACTCGGCAGGGAACCATAGCCATGTACTTCGCGAAAGATTCCAAAAACGTTCGCCCGCGACGGGTAATGCTCACGCCGTTGGCCCAGAAGATTTTCTCAGCTGGGAGATAAAAAACCGTCTTGTCCTTATCGATATCCAGATCGAGCATTTCAATGGCAGGCCGAACCGAATCCTTCCGCTGAAACTCCGTCGCTATAATGCTGCCATCGTTGCAGCTCTCTGGCAACTCCTTCGATGGGTGAACCGAGTCCCGTTTTTCCGACCGGTTATCTCGTATCCAATCATAGCTCATGGTGTGAAACGCACCGACAAGCTCTGCAAACTTCTGCTCCTCGAACGACGAAAAACTCAGCAGCAACACGAAGAAACACAACAGCAACGTCATGCAGTCGCTAAAGGTAACGATCCAGCTCTGGTCTGGCCCGCCATCTTCTACCTGATTATTCTTCTCTATCGCCATGTTGTTAGTAACCAGTTGTCAGTAACCAGTTATCAGCTCTCAGTTATCAGTAAAAACAAAAACAGCAGAACACGAATGGCACGAATTAAAGCGAATGACACGAATTTTCATTTTAACTTCTTTGTCATTCTCGCCCTACCCCCCTCCGTGTCATTCCCGCGCAAGCGGGAATCCAGTTTTCTTGTTTTTCTTTTTTCTTTTTTTGTTGTTTCTATTTTTACTGATTACTGACTACTGAAAGCTGATTACTTTTTCAAAAAACCCGTTTTCGCGTTCTTTCGCGTATTTTGTAGTTTGCTGTTTTGTTTTTTCAATTCGTGTTCATTCGTGGTTCGCTTTTTTTGCATGAACGATTAGATTTTCGGTTTTACTGATTCTCGTTTGCCCATCGACAGGAAGGTGTGCATTCGTTCCTGAACCGCTGAGGGAGCCTCGCCGTTGGCAATGCCGATAACGCCCTCGACCACCATTTCCCGCAAAAATGACTCGTCCTTTGACCGCACGCCCAGCTTGCCCGCCAGGGGGATGAAAACCAGGTTCGCCAATATCGCGCCGTAAAACGTCGTGATAAGTGCCGTAGCCATGCCCACGCCGATACTGGAAGGATCTTCCAGCGAGCCTAGCATCTGCACCAGACCGATGAGCGTGCCGATCATGCCGAAGGCTGGGGCGCTGGCGCCCATAAACTCCAGTATTTTCTTACCGATGGCATGGCGTTCCTGAAGATTGCAAATCTCCATGCCAAGTTTTTTCTCGATAATATCTTCGCCCTGACCATCAACGACCAACTTGAGCGCCTTGATAAGAAACTCGTCGTTGGCCTTGGCAAGGTGTTGCTCCAAAGCCAACGAACCGTCGCGTCTGCTGATTGCGGCATAGTTCACCATCTGCTGGATAAGCTCGCTTTCCTTGGGCAACTTGAACAGGAAAGTCTTCTTGGTTACCGATATAATCGCAAGCACCTGCCCGAGCGAAAAGTGTATAAGGGTAGAGGATATCATGCCGCCGATAACAATCATCATCGACGGGATATTGATGAACGCAGCCAAGTCGCCCCCGGCGACGATTGATACGCCAACGCAGGCAAAACCCGCTACAATTCCTATGACTGTTGCGATATCCATTTTCAGATTTTCCCGTCGTTCTTGATTACCTGCAGCTGTCGGTCAATTATTTCCGCAGCCCGGGGGGACTCTTTTATCTCGTCCATTATCGCTGCCCAGGATTTTTCGGGCATAAAATGGATAATCTTGGCAGCCTGGCCTGCCTGCCTCGAGTTGTACATAGCCAATATAACTTTCGCGGCATTGGCGGGGTCCATCTTGGTGTACATCTTGGCGGCGCTTTTCAAGTTCTCCACCTCCTGGGCTTTTATAATAGTCCGCATTTTCAGCAGGTCAGCCTTGGCGGTCTTCAACGGCGTTATGGCTGAGAGGAGCTCGACGCGAAGTTTCTCCAGGTTTTCACTCTGCTTTTTCAGGCGATCCGTCGCCATCGCCAGCCGCTTCTCTCGCTCATTAAGACTACGCTCTCGGCGGTCAAGCTGCTGGAGCCTGGCCCGGACGTCGCGGATAAGTTCGTCAAGCTGCTTCTCCGCGGGGTTAAGCTCGTCAGTCTGCATCGAGGCCAAGCCATCCAGCAAACCCTTCTCAAGATCAAGCCGATCTGGATCCGCATGGGCTTCTTGAACAGGCCGCTCCGCCGGAGCCATGCTGCCGGTGATGACAAAAGATATGCCAAAACTCGCCCCAGCCAAAAGCACCAACACGCCAATCTTAATCAACTTGCCAACCATTTTTATACTCCCAACAACATAAAAAGTAATCAGTTATCAGTTATCAGTAAAAGCAAAAAAACTGTTTTCGCGTTCTTTCGCGTCTTTCGTAGTTTTTTGTTTTTGTTTGCTGTTTTTGTTTTTAACCAGTCAACCAATCAACCGCTTCATTTCTGGTTTTTTTGTGTGAATGGCTGAAGTTCATGCCGTTTTTAACTTCAATGGAACTTGCATGTTTCGTGCGAAGCGGACGTTGAAATTTTCGTCCGCCAGCTGCTGTTCTTTCAGTCCGATAAGCCTTTGATATGTTTCGTAAGCCTCTTCCCGCAGCCTTTCCAGCGTATCTTTTTTCGCGATTATTTTTACAAGCTCAGCCTTGCGAAGTTCCCGCTGCTCTCTAAGCTCAGCCAGTTGCAACATCATCGTCCTTATATGTTCCCGCTCAGCTGCCAGAGCGTCCATCAACATTTGCTGCCGGGCCAGGCGGTCTTCAATTGTCATTTGCCCTAAGCCCTGCAGCAGCGAACATGCCATTTCCTTCCGCCGAACTATCTCGCCATGCAAAGCTGCAATGCGACGCGAGACCTCAAACATCGCCGCCTTGGCTGCAGCCTCGCGCGTAACCGTTACGTCCAACAATTTCTGCAATGTCCATCTAAAAGCCACGTGTCTCTCCCAGGCCAAGCTGCGAGAACCACGCAAATACTTCGGAACTCGCAGCCCGCCAATTCAAATTATTGGCGCTTATTTGCATCGTTTGTCTCCCAAAAATTCCCAGCTTGCCGTAAGCTCCACAAGCCGTTGCGATATCTCCTCGCTACTCATGCCCGCCTCGCCAATGTCTTGTATCAAAAACGATCGCACCTCCTCGATCAGCCGAACCGCCAGGTCTATCCGCGGATTGCTGCCGGGAGCATATGCGCCTATATTTATAAGGTCTTGCGCTTCTGTGTAGGTTGAATAAATAGCTTTGAACCGCCTGGCCGCCAGCTGATGCTCTGGTGTGGTTACGGCGCTAGCAAGTCGGCTGACGCTCTGGAGAATATCCACCGCGGGATAATGACCCTGCTGGGCGAGCTTGCGGTCGAGCACGACATGGCCATCCAGCAACGACCGGACACAGTCAGCCACAGGGTCACTCAAATCGTCGCCGTCAACCAACACAGTGAGTATCCCGGTGATGCTGCCGACGTCGCTACAGCCCAGTCGCTCCACGAGCTTGGGCAACAAACTGAACACGCTTGGGCAATAGCCCTTGGTCGTGGGTGGCTCACCAGCAGCCAGGCCTATCTCACGCTGAGCGTGGGCGAAACGCGTCAGCGAGTCCATCATCATCAGCACGTCCTTGCCCTGGTCTCGAAAATATTCCGCAATAGTTATAGCCAGGAAAGCAACCTTCACCCGCTGAATCGGCGAGGTATCGCTGGTAGCAACGCACACAACGCTGCGGGCCAGGCCCTCAGCCCCCAGCGATTCCTCGATAAACTCGCGAACTTCTCTGCCACGCTCGCCGACCAGAGCGATAACGTTTACGTCCGCCTCGCTGGTGCGGGCAATCTCGCCCATCAACATGCTCTTACCTACGCCGCTGCCTGAGAAAATGCCGACGCGCTGACCCTTGCCGCACGTGATTATCCCGTCGATCGAACGGACGCCGAGCATCAAGGGCTTGGAGATTCGCTGCCGACTCAGTGGGTGCGGCGGGGTGTTTTCCAGCGTGCGAGTTTCAGCTTTTCGCAAAGGCCCGCGACCGTCGATAGGATTGCCAAGCCCGTCGAGAACCCTGCCCAACATGCTTGGACAAAGCGTAACGCTGCGAGGCCTGCACCTGGCAATGACGGGGTCCTTGGGGGCGACGCCCTCGATATTTTCCAACGGCATGAGCACGCGGAGCTGGTCGTGAAACCCCACCACCTCCGCTGGTACTACCCTGCCGTCAATCAGGTGAATGTCACACAACTCGCCCATGCCGACCGGCGGGCCTTGCGACTCGACCGTCATGCCGGAGACGCGAATTACACTACCCTGGCAGGGGCAAAGGCGAATGCCCCCCAACCGGGCTGCGAGTTTTTCCATACCTAGAACCGACATCTATTCGCCCTCCTCTGTGTCGCGAAGAACCTCGCCGATCTTCTGCAACGAAGAGTCTATGTTAGACTCGACACTGCCTTCAACGCTCTGAACAACGCAACCACCCGGGGCCACATCCGGGTCTGAGACGAACTTCAATTCCCGTGCGTGAGCGCCAGTGGCCTCAGCTACGAATTGGCTCCGCTCAAGGTCGGCTGGATTGAGATGTATCTCGATTTCCCCACGAGCGGGCAACTGACGCAACGCATCAATTACAATCGGGTCTATCTCGACCCGCTGGGCTTTTATCTCCTGAGCGATAACCTTCCGCGCGATAGCCAGAGCCAGGTCAACCCCCTGGTTTCGCAGCTCTTCCAGAGCCTGTTCTTGCAACTGCGACAACTGGGCCGCCGCCTGGGTCAGAGCCTGCTGCGTTTGGGCAAGCTGGGCTCGCTCAGCTATTACCTGCTGTTGGCCCTGAGCTATCCGGGCGTCGAACCGCTCTTGCAACTCAGCCTCGATTTGTTCGCGAAGCTCAGCTGAAATATTTCGATCCTGCTCCAGCTCAGGCTCATCGACGACCAGCCCAACATCAGCAACAGGCAATTCGAGTTGTAACATCACAGCCTCAGCCATTTCAATCAAGTCTTTCTATTTATAAAAAGTAATCAGTAGTCAGTTATCAGTAATCAGTAAAAAAACTCCGTGTTTATCAGTGTCTATCCGTGGTTCGTTGTTTTTGTTTTTAACCAGTCAACCAACTACTCAAACCGGTCGGTTTGAGTAACTTTTACTAAACCTCTTCGGTTTCGAAGTCTAACATCCCAGCTTCGTTTAGTTCTCGCAGGTCGTCTAGCAGGATTTCCCGGGCCTCGTCGATTTCCTTTTTCTTGGCCGAGGTTATAAGCAGTGACTCCTCATAGAGCATATTTCTGCCAGATTCGGACATATTCTGCTTAATCTTGTCAGCCGTCTTCTGGTCCGCATTGACCATAGCCATTGCCAGTTTTTGCGGGTCTGCCTGTCGCAGCGCCTCTTGCAACGCGCGAGACTCTATTATCGGCAGGTCTTCCCACAGCACCATCATCTTGGTAACCATAGCGCCGGTCTCTTCGTTCTGCTGTTTTATGCTTTCGAGCATGCCGCTTCGAGTTTCCAAAGGCAAGCCACGGAGCAAGACGGAAATTTTTCGCATCTGGGCTTCCTGGGCGTTGCCCCCTGCCGCTTGGCCGTCTGCCCGAAGCTCGCAAAGTCTCTGCTGGATAACCTTAGCTACGCGAACCTTAGCCTCGACCGACACATTGGTAGCCCCGGCCATGCCTCGAATAATATCGTTGCGTTGATCATCATCCATCATCCCCAGCAGGCTTGCGCTTTCCTTGGCTGAAAGCTCTGCCAGCACGAGCGATATAACCTGCGTAGGCTCGCCCTCCAAAGCTGCTGCCAATTCGTAAAGGTTTGTGCCACATATCGGAGCAAAGGGGTCGCGATGGTCCAGGCGAATCTTTACCTCCTCAAACGCCTTGGCCGACCGCTCCATGCCAAGGGCGTCATCGAGCATCTGCTTGACAAAACCCAGGCCCCAGTCCTGGTCGTTGCCGCTGAGCAGCGTGCTGAACTCCTTGACGACATCGTGCGAAAACTCCTCCGCCTCCTGCGAGCCCGAGCTGTTGAGATAAGCCATCTCCGTAGCGATATCGGTCGCTGCGGCAGGCTTGACCACCTTCAATAATTCCGACGCGCTATGCGGATCCATCGCCATTAAAAGCAACGCCGCCTTCTTCGTACCTGTTATCGCTGCCACAATCTAGCTCCTGACTACATGACTTCTGAATCCTGAATCCTGACTTCTGAATCCTGACTTCTGACTATTTACCCTGGCTGCTCTCTATCCACGAGAGGAATAGCTGTTTGACTTGATCGGGGTTGTTTGTCAGCGCGGTAGATATCTTCATCTTCAGCGCCTTGTCCGCACCCTTGAACTGAGGCTGGGCTGGACTGGGTAAGGCCGAGGCCCCAGCTGTAGCCCCAGCACCCTCGCCCGGGGCAGTCTCAGCATCGCCAGCCATTGCCTTTTTGCCCTTGAAGATTTTCAGCGCCAGTAACATACCCAAAACCACCACGCCCAACGAGCCGCGCCGCACCATCTCCAAAATAAAGTCCGTGCTGAATATGCCCGCCTCTTCCGTCAACTCACCCTGGCCACTGGCTACACGCTGAAAGGGTACGTCCACGACGGTGATGCTCGTGGTAAGCTCGCCGCTGTCGGTCAGGCCCAGAGCGTTTCGGACAGCGGTCTCTATCTGCTTGACGGTGGGCATTTTTTTCTTAGCCCCAGCCTCGCCTTCCTTCCCGTTGCCCTGGGCGTCGATAGGTTCAGAGAGATCCACAAACACCGCCACGGCGATAGACTTCAAAACCCCAGGGCCTTCCGCCGTCTGCTCGGTCGAGTATGGCGTGTCGTATTCAATAGTCTCGGTCTTGTTCTTGGTCGTGGTTGGCGAAGACTTTCCGCGGCCCTTGCCGCTGGTAAAGCCACTCTTGGAAGTGGTGTTGACCTTTTTTTCCGTCCGGTTAGCCAGGTCAAAAGTCCGCTTGGTTCGCTGAACGGTTTTGGTTGTAAGCGTCGCATCGACCTTCACCGTAGCCCGGCCTGGCCCGAGTACGCGAGCGAGCATGTCCTCTGCCTTGCTGGAGAGATACTGCTCGACCTGCATTTTTCGTTCGAACAACGAGCCTGATATCGCAGCCAATTCGTCCTTTTCCTGCCCAGCCTCAAGCTGACCATTGACCACGACGACGACCTTCTCAGGCCGAACTCCCTTGACCGCCCCAGCTACGAGATTGGTAACCGCCAAAATGTTGCCCCTGCTGAGCTTCCCGCTGCCACGCGTTTTGAGGTATACCGACGCGGACGCTTCCTGCTTGCCGCGCGACATGAGTCTTTGGTCTGGGCTGACGAGCATTACGCGCGCGTTGATAACGCCGTGGATGAGCATGAGCGTTTTTTCCAGCTCGCCGGAGATAGCCCGGACGAAATTGACCTTCTCTTTGAACGGGCTAATTCCCAGTCCGTCGCGGTCGAGAATTTTATAGCCGTCGCTTCCACCGGCCGGCAGGCCATGGGCGACCATGGTCAGCCGCAATTCGTGAATTCTCTGGGCCGGAGCCAAGATGGTCGTCCCGCCGTCCTTGACCTTGTGGGGTATCTCCTCGTCGCGAAGTTTCTGCGATATCTGAGCTGCGTCCCCCTGGCTGAGTCCGCCATAAAGCAGGACCAGATCAGGCTTTGTAGACCAGTGCACCAGCATGCCAACCACAGCCAGCAGCCCAACGACAATGCCGATGAGCATCATTCTGTGAGTCAAACTAGCCTGCTGCCAGACGTGCCTTAAATTATCCAATACGTTCGCCATAAAAATACCTCTGGTGTGGTTAACTGGTTGATTGGTTGACTGGTTGTTTCTGTAATCTTTTCCCAGTCAACTAATCAACTAGTCAACCAGTCAACCAGCCAATGTCTAAATCTGCATCCGCATGGTTTCTTTGTAGGCTTCGATGACCTTGTTTCGCACGCCCATGAGCAGCTTGAAACTCAGGTCAGCCTTGGCTATCTGATTGACCACCGGCAGGACGTCATTGGTCTTGCCCGCGACCAAATCCTGCATAGCTCCCGCTGCGGTCTTCTGCTTGGCGTCGACGTTGTCAACATAAGCCTTCATAACGTCGCCAAAGCCCGGCGTCTTTTTGTCCTGCGTTTTTTGCAGCCCAGGAGCCTGCATAGGCCTGAT
>QNCB01000035.1 GCA_003644335.1 Planctomycetota bacterium
CCTATGCTCGTGCCCGGCGGCAGCTCAGCGTGCCCGCCATAGGTAGCGGAGAAATTTTCGCACACGCCGAAGTGTCCCTCGTTGCAGCACTCGCACATAGGCCGGGTCTCTCGCGGGTTGCAGCCTAGCGTCGGCTCGACGAGCACCCGCCGACCGAGCCAGCTCGAATCGACACCCGGGCCTAGCTGGTCGACCACCGCGACATTCTCATGGCCTGGTATCATGGGCATGGAACTATACGCCTGCAACAGCGAGTCCGGCGGCGCCTTTTGGGCGACCAGCGCCAAGTCCGAGCCACAAATACCGCCCAAAAGCGTGCGGAGCCGAACCCAGTTCCGCGTTGGTAACTCTGGCGGGGGCACGTCGCGCAGCGAAAAACCGTTCAGCTCCGAGAGCAGACACCCGGGCCAAAAATGCTTCAACCATTGGCAGGTGACCCAACCCAAAGGCTTGATGTCATAGATAAGGGCTTTCATACCGCGACATACTAGATGTTGTTGGGGGAATAGGCAAGTAGGGAATAGGCAAATGACGAATTTCGAAATCCGAATGAGGAATCAATGACGAATAGCGAAAAAATAGCCAATGCCCAAATACCCAATGACCACTGAAGAACCAATACCCAATGCCAAATACTCCCCCGTGTCATTCTGCGCCTTCGCGGGGAAGACAAAGGAAAAAGTTTACCGCGAAAGAACGCAGAGAACGCAAAGAGAAAGATAAGTAGAAAACAAAAAAAGAATGGATTCCCGCTCCCCGACCGGGTCGAGGACAAGCTTCGCGGGAATTGACAAAAAAAGGGAAGCAAAAAATCCGTGTTCATCCGTGGTTCGCTGTTTCTGCCTTCACTGATTACTGCAGGCTGATTACTGATTACTCAAAAAAATCTGTGTAATCCCTCTTCAGTCCGTGTAATCCGTGGATTCCTATTTGCCTATTGACTATTCCCTGCTGTCATATAAGTTCACCGTGTATCATGTCGTGCAGTGCCCTGCCTGCTGCGACCATGGGGTAGACGTTTTCTTCCTTGGCAACGCAGACGTGCAGCAGGAATGGGCCTGAGCTGTCGAGCATTGTTTTCACGCCACCGGCCAGGTCAGCCCGGTCGGTGATGGTAATGCCCTGGGCGCCGAAGCCTTCGATAATCTTGACGAAGTTCGGGCACGGATGATCCACGCCGCTGTACCGCCGGTCGTAGAACAGCTGCTGCCATTGGCGAACCATGCCGAGATAATCATTATCCAGCACGACGAACTTGGTGGGCATGTTGTAGCGGACAGCTGTCATTATCTCGATCATCGTCATAGAGAAACTGCCGTCGCCGTCGATGTCGATAACGAGCTTGTCCGGGTGGGCAAACTGCGCACCGATAGCAGCGGGCACGCCATAGCCCATCGTGCCCAGACCGCCGGAGGTCAGCAGCTGTCTGGGTTTTCTCCAGCCACAGAACTGGGCAGCCCACATCTGGTGCTGTCCGACGCCCGTAGCGATAATCGCGTCATGGTCGGTCATCTCCCCGATCATCTCGCAGACTTCCTGAGGCCTGATGTCGCCATTGGTTTCATAGCTCAGCGGGAACTCTTTCTTCCAGTCCGCTATCTGCCCCAGCCAATCCTCGCGTGGAACCTTCTCTATATAAGGCTGCATCTGAGCGAGAATCGCCTTGGCGTCGCCGACCAGCGGGATGTCGACCGTAACGTTTTTGGAAATACTCGACGGGTCGATGTCTATGTGGATTATTTTCGCGTGGGGCGCGAACTGGGCCAGGTCGCCGGTAACGCGGTCGTCAAACCTCGCGCCGATAGAGACCAGGCAGTCGCAACTTTGGACAGCATGGTTGGCGTAAGCCGTGCCGTGCATGCCGAGCATTTTCAAGGCCAGGGGGTCGGACTCGTCAAAAGTTCCCAAGCCCATCAGCGTGGTGGTGGTGGGCAGGTTGCCCGCCTTGGCCAGTGCCCGCAGTTCGTCGGACGCGCCGGAGAGGATAACCCCGCCGCCGACGTATAGCACGGGCCTCTTAGCCTGGTTTATGGTCTCAGCTGCGAGTTTGATTTGTCGCTCGTTGCCCGCTCCGCCGCGAGGCTTATAGCCCGGCAAGCTCAGCTCCATGCCAGGCTCCTGCTCGAGCTTGTTGATCGTGGTGTCGACGGGGATATCGACCAGCACAGGCCCAGGCCTGCCCGAACTTGCGATGTGGAAGGCTTCCTTTATTATCCTGCCGAGGTCCTTGACGTCTTTGACCAGGAAATTGTGCTTGGTAACCGGGCGGGTGATGCCCGTCATGTCCGCTTCCTGAAAAGCGTCGTTGCCAATCAGCTGGGTTTTGACCTGACCTGTGAACGCAACCAGCGGAATCGAATCCATATTGGCTGTCGCCAGGCCCGTAACTATGTTCGTCGCGCCGGGCCCGCTGGTTGCGATAACCACGCCGGTCTTGCCCGTGCTGCGAGCGTAGCCGTCGGCCATGTGGCAGGCGCCTTGTTCGTGTCTGGTGAGGACGAACTTGATTGGCGAATCGTAGAGTTCGTCGAATATCGGCAACAGCACGCCGCCGGGGTAGCCGAAGAGAACTTCGACGCCCTGTTCCTTGAGCATTTCGTGAAAAATCTTCGCCCCGGTCATGCCGAGGTAACTTGTCTGTTTGTCTTTGCAGCTCATGGTTATTCCTTATCGTTATGTGATATGTGAAGCTATAGAATGTGTCGAATCCCACGGAAAAAGCAAGTGTGTTTTTTTGCCCGGTGGGGTCGGCAGACCTGGCCTGGGTATCAGGCCTGGGACTTGGCCGCTGCGACTTGTCCAACCTCGCGCAGCGACCTAGTGTACGGAGACTACAATTACCGATAGTGTCGACACAACCCAACCGCCACGCCTTGCGGCGCACCCCGCGGGTGCCAAAGAGAAAAATTCGCGTTGTGTCAGGTCAGCTATCATACCCGTACTATACCCATCGGATTGGGCCTTGTCAAGCTTTTTGGAAAAGAACGATTTTGGAAAAAGAGCGAATAACAGGGTGGCGTGGTTGCGGTGTTTGCAACCACGTGTTCATAAAAACATCTATGCGATCCACGCGTTCTTTCGCGGTAAATTTTTCATGGCTGACGCGCATTTTTTTTACACGGGTTGGATAAATCTTCGCGAAATGTAAAATTTTCTCCGTTGGCTTGCAAAACCCCTGTTTTGTAAGTCTCTTGTTGTAAGGGAGTTATATTTGGCACGTGTTATGCATGGCCTATGGCATGAGCAATCGGTCTACATATATTAACGGATATTGGCTTGTGGCGGTGGTGTTGCTACTTGTCATCACGACGGTTATGACAAAAACCGCCCTTGCTGAAAAGTCAGGCCCAGTGGCGTCGGAGGCGGTTTCCTCTCAAAAAGACGAGACCAAGCTGGCCAATCGGCCTATTTATGGCGATGACGGCCCAAAAAACGCCAAAAAAACTCAAAAAACGCCAAAATTGCCTGCTAAGTCCATCGGCACGCGGGGAGACCCCAACGCTGGCGGGCTTGTTCGGCAGATGATGGCTTTGGTTGTGATCATTCTCGCCCTGGGCGGGGTTGGCTGGGTCGTGTCCAAAAAGGTGCTGCCCAGGCTGAGGGGCCAAGCCAGGCCTGGGGGCAAGGCGGTTCGCATACTCGAGACTACATATATAAGTCCGCGTCAGCCTGTGTACCTGTTGGCGGTCGGCAGCAAGAAGTTGCTGATAGCTTGCGGCAAGGACGGCCCACGGCTGTTGGCGGATGTTACCGCGGGCCTGGCTAGGTCGGCTGGCTGCGATGAAAACTTTGCCGACGTGCTGGACAATCAGACGGAGGTCAGCGAATGAAGCTGACGCGCGCTAAATTATTGTCGCTGGTTTTGGCTGTGATATTTTGTCTCGCCGGCGCAGCGTTCGCTCAGCCTGCGGCGCCAGCCCAAGCTGACGACCAGGCCCAGGCTAGCAAGACTCAGCCTGTTTCGAACGTGCCGGGCATTGGCGAGATTCTCAGCGTAATCGAGAAGGCAACCCAAGGCCAAGTTGATGCGGACCCGACGGGAACTACCGCGGACAAATCGACGCCAGGCCAGGGTTGGACCGCACCGGTTCGCCTGGCGGTGGTCTTCGCGTTCCTGGCTTTGTTGCCGAGCTTGTTGGTGATGATGACGTCTTTCACGCGGATCGTGATAGTGTTGGGTTTCATCCGCAGAGCTTTGTCCACGCAGAGCATTCCGCCGACGGTAGCGTTGATAGGCTTGGCGTTTTTCCTGACGATTTTCACGATGGGCCCGGTGTTGTCCGAGATCAACACCCAGGCTATCGAGCCTTATATGAAGGACGCTTTGGAGTTCCCCGCTGCGGTGGAAAAGGGCAATGACGTCCTCAAGGATTTCATGCTCCGCCAGACCCGTTCGAGCGACCTGGAACTTTTTTTGGACTTCGCCGGCATAGACGCGGCCAAGACCCAAGCTGACGTGCCCATGCGGGTGGCGGTGCCTGCTTTTGCGATCAGCGAGTTCCGCACCGCATTCGAAATTGGCTGTCTGCTGTTTATTCCATTCCTGCTGATAGACCTCGTCGTGGGCGGTATTTTGCTCAGTGCGGGGATGATGATGTTGCCGCCTTCGATGGTCTCGTTGCCATTCAAAATTATACTTTTCGTCCTGGTCGACGGCTGGCGGCTGTTGGCGGAAACACTGGTGCTGAGCTTTAGATAGGGCAAGACTTATGAACGGTGAAATTATTTTATTTCTAGGCAGGCGGACGCTTGAAACGGGCATGTTGTTGGCTGGGCCTGTGCTGATAGTCGCACTTATCAGCGGCGTGTTGGTGTCGCTATTCCAGGCGGTAACATCGATGCGGGACATGACCCTCGGCGTGGTCGTAAAGATAGGAGCTGTCGGGATAACAATGCTGATAGCAGGTGGCTGGATGCTGCAGGTGATTTTGTCGTTCACAAAAGAAGTCTTCGACACGATCCAGTTGATGACGCAGTAAAAACGGCAATAGGGAATAGGCAAGTATGGAATAGGAGAAACAGAAAATACCCAATGACCAAATACCCAATGACCATTGAAGAACCAATATCCAACACCCAATGAAGAACCAATGCCCCGTGTAATTTGTGTTTTGCTGTTTTTGCTTTTACTGATTGCTGATTACTGATTACTGACAACTTTTTTTTATGACTGAATGGATACAAATTTTGTTGCCGTTTTTTCTCATTGCTTCGAGAGTGATGGCTTTTTTCTCGGTGCTGCCTTTGTTCGCGTGGACAATGCTGCCCAGGCGGGTTCGGCTTTCTATCTCGCTGCTGGTAACGATATTCTTCGCGTCATTGTTGCCCAGGGCCCAGCTTAGTCCGGCGGACTATACGTGGCTGGGCGCAGCTTTGCTTGTGGGCAGGGAAGTTTTGTGCGGCTTGGCTTTGGGGATGATGGCTCGGCTGGTTTTCATGGCGGTTCAGCAGGGGGCTATGATCGGCACGCAGCAGATGGGTTTTGCTGACGCGGGTATTTTCGACCCGTCCACCGGCGAGGGCACCAGGCCTATCGCGTTGTTGTTTCAGATGGTTTTCGCGGTGTTGTTTTTGTCGATAAATGGCCATCACCTTTTGCTCATGACAGTTTATCGAAGCTACGACGCTTTCCCCGCGGGCCAGCCTGCCGAGGTTGCTCTGTTGACCCAGGGCGTTATCGAAGCTGGGGCGACGATGCTGTTGTTCGCGCTGAAATTGGCAGCTCCGCTTTTGGCGGGGTTTTTGCTGCTGGCGGTGATAATGGGCGTCATCGCCCGGGTAATGCCCGAGATGAATATCCTCATGGCGTCGATGCCCTTGCGTGTCGTCGTGGGCATGGGCTTGTCGTTGCTCGTGCTGGGAACGTTGAATTCATTTGTTGTACGGCTTACGGATTGGTTGGACCAGTTTTTCATATTGGCGTAAAGGTAACAGGCTAGATGGCTGACAAACCCGCATCTGAGAAGACCGAGCAAGCTACGCCCGAGCGTTTGCGTAAGGCTCGCGAGAAAGGTCAGGTCGCTCAAAGCCAGGAAGTGCCCTCCGCTATTATCACTGGCGGGGTGCTTCTTGTTCTTGCCATGAACGCTCCTGCTATGCTTGGCTGGTTTGGCAATACTCTCCGCGAAGCGTTGCTGACCCCCACCGTCAGCACGGACAGCCAGGGTATTTTCTGCGACTTCCTGCGAACCAAGGGCATGGAAGCTATCGTGGTAATGACGCCGTTCCTGATAATCTGCGGGGTACTGTCCATGGCTTCGAGCGTAGCGGTCAGTGGACTTACCTTTAGCCCAAAGGTGCTGAAACTCGACTGGAGCAAGGTGAACCCCATAAAGGGCATCAAAAATATCATCTCAGCCAAGGCGTTCGTCAGGCTGATAATGTCGCTGCTGAAAATGGTGGTACTGGGCACGATTTGCTATCTCTATATCAAGGGCGAAACGCTCACGATAATCCATCTCCGCTGGGCTAGCCCGGTCGAAGCTGTCGCGGGGATAGCTGGGCTGATCCTCGGGCTGATGACGCGGGTGGTGGTGGCGTTGTTTGTGATCGGTGGCTTGGATTATGCGTATCAGAAATGGACGCACTCCAAAGAGATGCGGATGACCAGGCAGGAAGTGAAGGAAGAGCGGAAGCAGTATGAAGGCTCGCCGGAGATAAAACGCAAGATACGGATGATACAGATGGAGATGACCAACAAGCGGATGCTCCAGGCTGTGCCGACGGCGGATGTTGTGATAACCAACCCGACGCACTTTGCTGTGGCACTGCAATATGACCGGGACACCATGGCTTCGCCGATAGTCCTGGCCAAGGGGCCTGACCTGTTGGCTCAGAAAATCAAGAGCATCGCCCGGGAGAATGGTGTGCCGATAGTCGAAAGACCTGCCCTGGCGCGGTCGTTGTACGCGGCGGTGGAAGTGGGACACCCGATTCCGTCGAACCTGTTCGTAGCGGTGGCGGAGGTGCTGGCGATGATAGTTAGACTACGGAAAAAACGAAAAAATGTAGCACGGTCGCCCCGGCTGTGAAAATTTGAACGCAGCAAAGGAACCACAGATGAACACAGATAGACACAGATTGAAATATGAGGCGAAAAAACACGGCCTCCTCCTGTGTCATTCCCGCTCCCCGATCGGGTTGAGGACAAGCTTCGCGGGAATGACAAAAACAGAAAAACAAAAACAAAAAAAAGCTTCATGCTCTTCATGTACTTCATGGTGAATTTTTCGGACCTAAAACATGGCTAATCAGAACGACAATATGGCGCCGCCAGACTTGCTGAAAAACCCTGGACCTGGGCTGAGCAGGCTGTTGGCACACAATGATATTATCTTCGCTATGGGCGTGGCGATGGTATTGGTTACGCTGCTGATACCGCTGCCGACGTTCATCATGGACATGCTCCTGGCTACGAGTATCGCTGCGGGCCTGGCTGTGCTGGTTACGGTATTGGCTACGCATGAGTCCATCGAGTTCTCCACGTTTCCGTCGCTGCTGTTGTTTATGACGCTGTTCCGGCTTTCTATAAATGTCGCGTCGACCAGGCTGATTCTGCTCGACGCAGACGCGGGAAAAATTATCGAAACATTTGGCCAATTCGTCTGTGGCGGCCAACTTGTCATCGGGCTTGTCGTCTTCCTGATCCTCGTTATTATCCAGTTCGTCGTCATAACCAAAGGTTCGGAGCGAATCAGTGAAGTCGCTGCCCGGTTCAACCTCGACGCCATGCCAGGCAAGCAGATGGCTATCGACGCGGACCTCAACGCCGGGCTTATCGGCGAGGAGCAAGCCCGCGACCGCCGGGCTAAAATCGCGCAGGAAAGCGAGTTTTACGGAGCTATGGACGGTGCGAGCAAGTTCATCCGCGGCGACGCGATAGCTGGGCTTATCATCACCGCGGTCAACCTCGTCGGCGGGTTCATCATGGGCGTGAGCCATGGCATGACCGCGGGCGGAGCGGTAAAAACCTACGCTATCCTCGCTATCGGAGACGGGCTGGTCAGCCAGATTCCCGCGGTTATTATCTCGACCTCCGCGGGGTTCCTTATCTCGAAAACTTCCACCAAGTCCAGCATCAGTCAAGACCTGGCGGGACAGTTCCTCAAACGCTCCAGGCCCCTGGCCATCGCGTCGTTTCTGCTGGGCGGCATGGTTTTCGTGCCGGGCTTTCCGAAGTTTCCGTTCATCGTCCTGGCCGTCGGGGCTGGTGTCCTCAGCAGAATGCTGCGGAAAGAGGAGCAGGCCTCGGCTGCGAAGGTAAAGGTGGAAACCGCCCAGGCTGCCCTGCCATCCAAGCCTGAGGAACAGCCTATCGAAGAGCTGCTGGACATCGACCGCATTTCGATACAGGTCG
>QNCB01000036.1 GCA_003644335.1 Planctomycetota bacterium
GCGTGACATCTCTTGGTGAAGGCGGGATTTCTACGGAAAGGGCGATCCCCATTGAAGCGCGCCAGACTCACGTTACGCAGATGGGGGCGCTGGACCCCATCCGAACACCGGAGTCCATGCGTGCTGGAATCGACATCCGGGCGGCCGTTACGGCACAGAAAGACCCGAAGGGGGACATCTATGTCCCCGTTTACGACGTAAAAACTCGGCGTGAAAAGTATGTCAAAGCTGGAGACCTCCAAAACTCCGTGGTGATGTTCCCGAACCAGCCCTCCAAAGGACGCGTAGACGTTGTTGATCAGGGAGTTGTACGCCGCGTACCCTTCTCGAAAGTGGATTACCAGATTCCTCATCAGTCGAGGATGTATAGCCCCACTACCAACCTCATCCCATTCCTGGAGTCTGCGCAGGGAAACCGCGCAGTCATGGGCTCGAAGATGCAGGTGCAGGCACTGTCGTTGGTGGATCGTGAGGCGCCTTATGTACAGGTTGCGACTCCGTCGGGTAAGTCATTTGAGAACATGATTGGGCGCATCATCAATCCTCATGCTCCAGTGTCGGGAGTAGTGAAGAAGATCGACGATGACTATATTTATCTGCAACCTGACGGGGAGAAACGGGCTGCGAAGGGCGATCTTATCAAGGTGCCCTACGATAAGAACTTCCCGCTAGCCGCGAAGACGTACTTGAATCACGACTTGGAAGTGAAAAAAGGGGATCGCGTAAAGGCTAACCAGCGACTGGGTGACTCTAATTTCACTCGAGGGGGTACCCTCGCGCTGGGAAAAAATATGAGCGTCGCGTTCATGCCGTACTATGGCGCGAACTCCAACGATGCGGTCGTTGTGAGTGAGGATGCGGCTAAGAAGTTAACGTCTGAGCGTATGTACAAGATCGTGGTTTCCAAAGACCCTGACCTTACGTTCAGCGCGAATAAGCATAAGACCTACTATGGGCACAATTACACAAAGGACCAGTACAAACCTATCGATAAGGACGGAGTTGTCGCTCCTGGTACTAAGCTGCTTCCAGGAGATCCTGTTATAGTAGGGGTTCGAAAGACCGAGCTTTCCCCTGATGACTTGATTCTGGGGAAGCTGCACAAGTCTCTGGCACAACCCCATCGTGAGTTCAAGCAGGGGTGGGATCACGACCACGAAGGTGAGGTAGTGGACGTGGTGAAGACACCCAAGCGCATCACCCTCACAGTTAAGACGAAAGAGCCTGCGGGAATCGGAGATAAGATCGCTGGGCGATACGGTAACAAAGGAGTTATCTCAGAGATCGTTCCAACTGACCAAATGGTGCAGGACGAGGCTGGAAAGCCCATCGACGTACTCATGACTTCTGCGGGGGTGGTTTCGCGTATCAACCCGAGCCAGATTATCGAGACGGCAGTCGGGAAGGTCGTGGAGAAGACGGGCAAGCCGATAGTGGTCGAAAACTTTCAGGACCGTGACAATGTCAAGTGGGCGAAAGACCTCCTAAAGAAGCACGGGGTGAAAGACAAGGAGACGGTTTACGACCCCCGGTCCGGGAAGAAGATCCCTAAGGTTTTTGTGGGGCGTCAATACCTCTATAAGCTCTTCAAAACGACCGACAACAACTACAGTGCGAGGAGTACGGGCTCTTATGATATGAATCTCCAGCCCACCCGCGGAGGTACGCAGGGCTCTAAGCGTGTTGGTAGGATGGAATTCGATGCGTTAGTTGGACACAATGCTCGAAATATCCTACGTGAAGCAGCAACGGTGAAGAGTCAGAAGAACGATGAATTTTGGCGGGGAGTACAACTTGGACAAACTCCCCAGGAGCCCAAGTCTACTTTTGCCTACGACAAATTTTTGGGGATGCTTACGGGTGCGGGTGTTAGAGTACGGCGTGACGGTAGCCGCCTGACCTTAGGGCCGCTTACCGATAAAGATGTCTTGGAGATGTCAGCCGGAGAGGTGAAAGACGCCAAAATTGTTCGAGCCAAAGATTTGCGTCCTGAAGCAGGAGGTCTTTTTGACCCCGGCGTAACCGGCGGCTTACGCGGTACACGATGGTCACATGTTGACCTAGCTGAACCTGTTATCAATCCGGTCTTCAAAGAACCAGTGCGCCGTCTTTTGGGCATGACGAATGCGCAGCTCACAGAGACCCTCAAAGAAAAGGGTGCCGCGCATATTCAGAAGCAGCTCAAGAAAATCGACCTGGACGAGAAAGAGAAGTCTCTCCTCAAGCAGATGAAGGGGCGTAAGGCTGATCAGCTGGACAACGAGATCAAACAGGTCAAATACATCCGGGCACTCCGGGACGTAGGGGTGACACCCGACAAAGCATACGTTGTAAGCAAAGTCCCAGTAGTGCCTCCTGTGATGCGCCCTGTCGTGCCGGGCCAGGGAGGAACGCAGATCATCTACGGTGACGCTAATCCGCTGTACCAGGACCTTATCTACATTAACAACCAAATGAAAGAGGTCAAGAATCTGAAAACTCCCACTCCGCCAGGAGAGGAAGCACGTTTGCGTCCTGCATTACAACAAGCGGTTGGTGCCGTGTATGGAACGGATGAGCCTGCTACTGCGAAATCTAAAGCACGTAAGCATAAGGGCTTCCTTACCTACATCTCTGGAGTGGGGGGTCCGAAGCACGGGTTCTTCCAATCAAAGCTCATGGTACGCTCTCAAGACATGGCTGGGCGCGGTACCATCGTGCCCGACAGTACTCTTGGAGTGGACGAAATCGGAGTTCCGAAAGAGATGCTCTGGGGGATGTACGACAAGTTTGTTGTGCGGCGTCTTGTGCAGCAAGGGTTCCCGGCAGTTCAGGCCAAACAGATGGTCGAAAAGCGCCACATGGCTGCAGAAGAAGCTCTCCGCAGAGAAGTGCAAGAGCGCCCGGTGCTCATGAACCGCGCTCCAACACTGCATCGTTATAACATCGTCGGTGCGAAACCTGTACCGGTGCCCGGACGTACTATCCGCGTGAACCCGTTCGTTGAGGCGGGAATGAACGCAGATTACGACGGCGATAGTTCAATTACCGATGTAATTGTGAGGATAACAAAGCCCATAAATATCAATACGTTGCCCATTAGAGTAAGTGATATCCGAAACCGAAGCAGGGAGAACGCGCTAAACGCGAATTACGGTATTGACAGCCTTCTGCCTGAAGGGTACTATAACCTCCATCTGCGGGACTTCCCTCGTACCAAGGAGGTTACAGTGAAGGATAATAAAGAAATCTACAAGGTGCCTGAAGGAGTTCAAGTATTCGGATTCAGCAGTAGGGAGCAGTCCGTCATATTGTGCGACGTCACAGAATTCTCCGTCCACCACAACCTAGAGATTATCCTAGTTACTACTGAGAGCGGACGTACTGCGCAGGTGTCCAAAGATGATAGTATGTTCGGGCTCAACCCCATTACGTTTGAGTTGGAGCGTTTCAGTGGTCCGGAACACTCAGATTGGGCTATTCCAAGGCCCTCGAGATTACGCTGTAAAGATATTCCTGCCGTAGACAAGGTGTATGTTCCGATTGTACGAGATATCAGAGAATTTTCTGACGACACTCTAGAGATACCTCTTAATGAGGACACTGGTTGGTTGCTAGGCGCAGTTGTAGGCGACGGCTGGATTACTTACCGGTCGGATTCTGGCCTGCCAAGGGCGAGTGCTGTTGGTATTGCTAGCGTCGATCCTAGTATACAGAACAAGTTCAAACGTACTCTTACCTCGCTTGCGGAAGGTAAAGAACCTATTACATTTAAGCTCTACGAAAATAATCACAAGTATGAGGGACACACTTGTCATTCTGAAAAACTCCATATGTATGGATCAGGACTGGCTACGGCCCTTGGTGAAGTTTTCCAGCACACTACGGGTGCGGCCAACAAGCACCTTCCCGACGTGTTTACAAACGCTCCTCGGGAGTTTTTGATTGGGTTGCTAGCCGGACTCTTGGATACCGACGGTACCGTTAGTATCGTAAAGGCCAAAGCAAAAAAACAACCTCAGGTTGTTGTCCACTACACTACTATCTCACCTCGACTGGCAGATGAGGTAGCGACACTCGGCCTTCTTCTGGGAGTAAAAACTAAGGTACATACGGCAAAGCGTAAAACGTCGGCGGACAATAAAGAATACCAAGTGCATTTCAGCACGCCAGACCTGAAGTCTATCGCAAAGGAGTTGCCTTGTGCTGTCCAATATAAGAGAGACAACCTGAAAACACTGGCTTCTTGGGACTTTAGTCTGAAGACAATTTCGTCCAAGACAGACCGCGTTCCTCTTCCTTCTAATCTGGTTGCTCCTCTTAAAAAACTAGTAGGTCCCGTTAGGAAAAAAGAGTGGGATACACTTTCTGATGAGAAGGTTTCGGCGTTGCGCAAGCGAGAGAGTATTCATGTTATTCTTAGTAAGGCGAAACGTACAGGGAAGATAGGAAGATCGACTCTGGAGGACCTTATCGAAATCTACGGAAGAGAGACCGTAGCTAAAGTGACGTCTCCCAAATGGCTAGAGTTGGTTACTAACCCCTACATCATTTGGGATTGGATAAAAGACATCACCCCCATAGAAGGCCGTCACACCGCTTGGGACCTTACAGTTCCAGACGGCAACACGTTTATGACGTCAAATCAGCTCATTGTGTACGACACCATGCAGCTCCACGTTCCGGTGGGGCCTAAGGCCGTACAGGAGGCGAAAGACATTACGCTCTCCAACCTTCTTTTTGGCGATAAATCCAAGAGCGACCTGTTGGTGTTTCCGCAGCACGAGGCGATCATGGGTATTCACCACGCGTCCCGGATGGATGATAAGAACAAGACAGTGAAGAAGTTCAAGACGAAGGCCGACGCTATTGCTGCGTACAAGCGCGGTGATATCAGTTTAGGAACGCGAGTAAAAATTGGAGGATGAGAGATGCGCACATTTTTTGAAGAAGGGTATCGAGGAACGTTCGAGAAACTCGGCCTCCTCACGCTTATCCCTACGAGCCGTGAGTCCGCAAAAGATTTCGGAGTGGGTGCGTTGAAAGGTTCTGGTATCGGGGCGGCAGGGGGTGCTGCATTAGGAGGTATAGGGGGGTTGATTGCAGGGGCTGTGAAGCGGCGTAGAGGCGTACCTCTCCCTAAGGGTATGCCTCTCGCAGCCTTAGGATTATTGAAAGGTACCATTGGTGGCGGTGTAGGGGGAGGGTTAGTGGGAGCAAACGTAGGACTCATCAGGGGAGACCTTAAACGCAAAAGGGAAAGGGCAGAACAGTTAGAAAAGTTAAGACAGCTGCGTGAGCCCCTCAAAGTTTAGGGACGCGAGTAAAAATTGGAGGATGAGAGATGCGCACATTTTTTGAAGAAGGGTATCAGGCAGCTCTTGTCAAACTCGGAATGGGCGAGATGGGGGGTCCCGGGTGGCAGTGGGGAACTTACGACAGAAATTTGCGTACGGCTGATCAGCAGGAAGCAATCGACGCGTGGTTAGCAAAGATGGACAAAGAAGTGGGCTCTGGTGGTTCAGGATACCATGCGCGACTGGGTAAGTTCGAGAATGCTAACCCGTGGCCGGAGACAATGGGTTACACCGATATTACAGGGTACTACGACTGAAAATGCCCTACTCCTCACCAGCGCAACGAGCCGCAGTCTGGGCTAACCGGAAGTACCAGGACGTAGAGAACCTGGACGCGGTCGTGATCGACAGTCCTTCCACGGGCATTAAGCTGACCAAGAAGGATGTGCTGGATTACTACATGACGCCCGAGGTCAAGCGTCGCTTGCTCAGAGAGCTCAAGGGGAAAGACCTGGTCACTGTTCTTAACCGTGAACCAGGGGTCCCTATCGTACGACGTTACCGAAAAGCTGGAGAGCCCCTTCGTGCGCGTACGGGTGACGATATAGCCTGGTTTGCGGAGCGACGCTACTCGGAGTTCCACCCAACTATCGGCAAGACTACTGACCATGTCTGGGTGGACATCGACGCGGGTAAGAACGTCGGAGTTGAAGAACTCAAGCCTGCGGTGAGAGATGTCCAGCGTGAAGTAGCTAAGCTTCCGGGAGTGAAGAAGACCGATGTAGCGTTTTCGGGTGGTACGGGATTCTACGTTCGGGGGAAGCTGGACGCCGAGCGGGATACCGACGTCCTCGAGCGTTCCATCAAGCGCATCATGGCGAAGCTCTCTCGCCGTAAAAACCCCTACGTTGTACGACCCCCTAAGGCTGACGAGATTCGCCTGGATGTCTCGACGTTTCATGACCAGGGTTCGATCCGCGCGCCGTATTCTTTAAACAGTGAAACGGGACTCGTGTCTGTCCGAGTACCTGATAACCAGTTGAAGGGGTTTGACCCGACCACCCACGCCAACCCTCTAGAGGTGATCACGAAGCTCCGGAGAAAGAAGAAGCGCCCCGAATTTGCTCCGGGAATCCCCGGGGGGAAGGCCGTGGAGAAGATCCCTACATTCCGGCAGCCCAAGTCTTGGATGTTGGCGGTGCAGGAACATAAAGCAGAACGTGCCGGTAAGCATTACGATTTGAGACTGGTTGATCCTTGGACGGGACATGCCCACTCGTGGGCCCTTCCCAAGGCCAAGCTGCCTGCCTCGAAAGAGAACGTACTCGCTATCCAGACACCGACACACAGCTCAGACTACGCTCTGGGTTTTGGGGCAGGTGGCCCGAGGGCCATCATGAAGGGCTACGGAAAAGGGACAGTAGAGATCAAGCACAAAGAGCCCGTCCAGGTTCTCGCAGCTTCTCCAGATAAGGTAAAATTTCGGAGAAGGGTAAATGGAAACGAAGAGGACTTTGTGTTATTCCGGACCAAGGATGATTCGTGGCTTTTGAGGAACACTACAGAAAAGCAGGGTGCTGATATGGACACACTTTTTTGGAAGGGATTCGACGAAACACTGCAGAAGCTCGGGGCTACCAAGAAAATCAAGTCGCTTCTCAAACAGAAGCGCCTCTCCACTAGTGAGGCACAGCAGCCTTTGGACGTCGGAGATCAAGGAATGCCTGCCAGTGATCTTGCGCAGGTCTTGTCGGGCGTTACTGTTCCACAACGTACGGAAGGAGACAAGGGCGAAGACAACGTAGAGGATCGGCTGAATCGAAAGACAGTCTGGGGGCCCAAGGAGGAGATCTCCCACGAGGTAGCTTCAGGGCCATCACCGATTGGTTTGGGGTTTTAAATGCCAACGCAGACGCTCGGACAAATCCTCTTGAACCAGCACATCCCCAAGGGTTATCAACTCAGCGGAGAGTCTGGTAAGAAAGAGTTGCGCCAGAAGATGAATGAGCTGGCGCGTAAGGACCCTGTGGCGTATGTGAAAACGATCACGGACCTCAAGCGTGAAGGGGATTCGATTGCGACGTTGGAGGGGCTTTCTGTGGGCTTGGATGACATTGCGCCTGATTACACAATGCGAAATCGGGTACTCCGCCCCTACGAAACCGCATTCGATAAGGCCACTACTGACAAGCAACGGCGACGTATAGCCGAAGAAGCTCAGGACAAGATGTTGTCCATTGCTACTAAACACCCAGGGTCTATGACCCAGCAAGTGAAGAGCGGTGCGCGCGGGAAGCCCGTCCAGTACATGAAGATCATCGCATCCCCCGCTGCTGCTCGTGACCCTTACGGATACACGGAACCGTGGCTTATCCGGAAGTCGTATTCAGAAGGTCTGAAGCCGTCGGACTACTGGGTGGCGGGCAACGAAGCCATTCTGGACACCATCAAGAGTACGGTGTCGGTGTCGGAACCTGGTGAATTGTCTAAGATCTTGGTGAGTAACATGGCAGATGCTCTCATCACGGAGGAAGATTGTGGAACACACAACGGGATTCTCATGGACGTTACTGATCCCAACATCGTGGACCGTTATCTCGCACGGGATACGAATAGATACCGGCGGAACACTCTCATTACGTCTATGGTCCAGTCCAATATTCGTAAATCCGGGACTGCCAAGATACTAGTCCGCTCTCCCATGACGTGTGAAGCCGACGACGGTATTTGTCAGAAATGCCAGGGGCTCGACGAGAAGGGCAACATACACGAGATGGGCGTAAATGTAGGCGTTCGTGCGGCATCCGCCATGGCAGAACCGTTGGCGCAGTTTGCGTTGGACGCTAAGCACGGTGTGCGTACAGCAAAAGGCGACCGTGCACGCCTGCAGGGCGTTTCGGGTTTTCGTCAGATTATAGAGTCCCCTAAACAGTTTATGAACAAGGCGACGCTTGCCGACGTGGACGGGAAGATCACCAAGATCGAAAAAGCTCCGCAGGGTGGTACATATGTGAATATCGGAGAGAGGCA
>QNCB01000037.1 GCA_003644335.1 Planctomycetota bacterium
CCAGTCAACCAGTTGACCAGTTGACCAGTTGACCAGTTAACTAATCAACCAGTCAACAACCCCGCGGTTGGATTGCTGAAAATCGGTCAGTTTGAGAAGATTACATGGATTTTTTTGTTTTTAATCAAAAGAAAATCTGTGAAAGCGAAGGTTCACTAAATCAGCTTTTAATCTGTGAAATCTGTGGACTCTTGATGAGAATGGGAAAATATTATGAGCGAGACTTTATTGAAGACGCCTTTGCACGATAAGCATGTTTCTGCCGGGGCGACGATGGGGCCTGAAGATGGCTGGGCTGTTCCGCTGCGCTATGGTAGCCCGTTGGACGAGGCGTTGGCTATCCGAAGCCGGGCTGGGCTGAGCGACCTGTCGCATATGGGGAGGCTTCGCATTCGCGGCGACGGCGCGGTGGAGCTGCTCGAGCGGCTGTGCACAGCTGATGTCGCCCACCAGGAGGACAACACCGCCCAAGACACGCTGCTGTGCAACGACCGCGGCGGCATACTCGATAAGTGCGGCCTGATTCGGCTGGAAAACTTCTGGGTGCTGACGACCTCCGCTACGAATCGCCTGAAAATCCTGGCCTATCTCCAAGTCCATGCCCAGGACCTCGGTGGCGCGACGGTGGATGACCAGACGGAAAAGGTTGTTCAGATCGCGGTGGCTGGGCCTGGGGCTGAGCGGATTCTCGATCAGGTCCTGCCGATATCCATCGCTGGACTCAAGCCAAACGATGTCAGAACAGGCTCGCTGATGATAGCCAATTATATCGCGTTTCGCAGCGACAGTTGCGGGCTGTTCACGCTGGAGGTGATGCTGCCTGGCATGTTCGCAGGCAGGGCGTGGGACTATATCACGCAAAAATCCGACCGGGCTGTCCTGGCCCCAGCTGGGGTGCTCGCCCAGGATATTCTTCGCATCGAGGCGGGGCGTTGTCGCTATGGCTATGAGATAAACGAGACTATCGATCCGGCCTCTGCTGGGCTTATGGGGTGCGTGGATATTGGGCACGATTTCATCGGCGCCGAAGCCATCGGCAAGTTGGCGGGGAAAACCCCAGCGAGAATCCGCTGCGGGTTGGTGCTGGAAGCTCCGACGGGGGCAGCAAGCACTCCCGCGATTCCCACGCCCGGGTCAGCCATCTGCCAGCCTGATGGCTTGGAGGTTGGCAACATTACCAGCGCGACGTTCAGTCCAACGTTGGAGAAGGTAATCGCCCAGGCGTATATCTCAGCTGAGGCCACAAGCTCCGAGACGGAACTGCTGGTCCATTCGGCAGAGCAAACCACCGCTGCGAAAGTATCACCCATGCCGTTTGGCCTGTTCCCCAAAAAACAGTAATGTTTTTTCGCTCAAAAGGCCGACAAACAATTCATCGAGTATCCGGGTGGGGTGTATGTACTGATTAGTGAGCAATTTCGTACGGAGACAAAAACTGCTAACGAATCGGTATCGGTTGGATTGTCATCCAGGCTTGGCTTGGCGAGTGAATCTCGCGGGTATGCTTGGCGGGCATGCCGTCTTCCAAGCCGAGCCGCTGGGAAAATAACATGACGGATTTCTACCTGCAACACCAACGCTCGATTTGGCTGATCGGCGGACTTGTACTTATCATCGCGTCGCTGACAATAAATACCCTTCGCCACCGCCGAAGTATGCGGCTGCTCAGAGAAAGCAAAGGTCGCTGGGAACGGCTCTTCCGCGCCGGTCCCAGCGGCTGTTTTATTGTCAACAAACGCCGTCGAATCGTGGATGTCAACGACTCGCTCTGCCGAATGACAGGCTATCGCCGCGCGGAGTTGCTCTCCCAGCCCTGCAGGCTGCTCTGCGCGACGCCGTCGGATCAGTGCCTTGCATCCGTTCAGGATCAGCCCTGCCAGGCCCAGGGCGAGAGCGTTATCACGCGGAAAGATGGCGTGGATATTCCGGTGCTGCGAAACATTCAGCAGATTTCACTGGCCGGGGATGATGTGATACTGGTCGGCTTGCAGGACCTCAGCCATCGCAAAAAACTCGAACATACCCTGTTGCAATCCGAAGAAACCGAGCGAGGTTTCCGCGAAAAGCTGACTGTGTTGCACGAGGTTAACCTGGCGTTGACCCATGCTGAGCATCGCGATGACCTGTGCAAACTTGCGGTCGAATTGGCCCGGGAGAAACTTGGCTTTGAGCGAATCGGCGTGTGGTTCGTGTCCGATCAGCCTGGCCAAATTACGGGTTCATATGGCATTGATGAACAAGGCCAGCTGCGTGACGAAAGATCGCTGCGGCAGGCAATCAGACCTGATAGTCCCATGGGCCTGGCCCTTGCGGAAAACAAGCCCGGCACGTTTTGTCAAGCCAGCCAGGCCAACGAAGCCTCGGCGGCATCGACGCTGTGGGATGGCGGGCAGATCATAGGCTTTCTCATCGCCCAGAGACTTCCGGGCGGGCGAGAAATCAGCCAGGTGCAACAAAAGGTGCTGAACCTCCTGGCTCTGTCTTTGGGACACATGTGCACCAGGCTGGCGATGGGTCAGGAGCAAATGCAGCTCGAAGCCCAGCTACGCCAAGCTGCTAAGATGGAAGCTGTGGGCAGACTGGCTGGGGGAATAGCCCACGACTTTAACAATCAGCTGACCGTTATATCCGGCTACTGCGACCTGATACTGCGAGGCCTGCCGCGTGGGGACCAAAATCGCGAATCTATCGAGCAGATTGAAAAGTCAGCCAGGCAAGCATCGAGCCTGACGGGCGAGCTGTTGAACTTTAGCCGAAAGGAAATAATTCAGCCTGACGTTATCGACCCAGCCAAGGCGATATGGGGCATGGAAAAACCCCTTGCCATGCTTGGCGAGGACATTAGGCTGGAGATTCGCGCCGACGATGGGCTTGGCAATATCCGTGTAGATGCCAACCGTTTTCAGCAGGCGATTATGAACCTTGCGATAAACGCTCGCGACGCCATGCCCGAGGGAGGCTGTCTGTCTATCCGGGCGACGAACCATAGCGTCTCGCCTCACCTGGCTGCCAGGCTGGTCAGTGTTGACCCCGGGCCTTATGTGCGGATATCCGTCAGCGACACAGGCGTGGGGATGGATGAGGAGACCCAGCAAAAAGTATTCGAGCCTTTCTTCACGACCAAGGACAAGGGCAAGGGCACGGGGCTGGGCCTGAGCTTGGTGTATGGCTTCGTGCAGCAGAGCGATGGACAGATCGATATCCAGAGCACGCCCGGAGCCGGCACGACGTTCCACATATATCTGCCGAGGGTCGCCCAGCCTGTTTCTAACGAGGCCCTTGACCAGGATGAATCGCCAGTTGAGAGTAGCAACGAGACTGTGTTGGTCGTCGAAGACGATGCTGCGGTCCGCAGGTTGGTCGTCCGCGTGCTGCGAGACTATGGCTACGCTATGCTGGAGACAGGCCATCCCGAAGACGCACTGAGAATGGTACGGCAACTCGACAAGCCCATCGACCTGCTGATTAGCGACGTCGTCATGCCCGGGCTGTCCGGGCCGAAGTTGGCTGAGGCACTCAATAATATCCAGCCTGAACTGAAGGTGCTGTACATATCAGGCTATACCGAAGAGACGGTTCTAAAACACGGCGTTGACGATTCGCTCGCGCCATTCCTGCACAAGCCGTTCTCGCCCGAAGAACTCTGCCGAGCGATCACCAGCGTGTTAACAGGAACCGAAGCTCAGTCTATGAAAGTATAAGCTGACAATTTATCAGCTGTCAGTAATCAGTAACAGCAAAACAACAACAGCCATGGCACCCAACCAATCTTTCACACAAACTTCTCAGCCGAGGGCGGCCAGGCTGCATTTTCGCAATTGGCTCGGAAGGCTGATTACTTTTCATCGTGGTGAATTTGCCTGGCGAGGAACAGCTTTGGGCTGAAAAAACCGTGAACGGTCGCGTTCTTTTAAACTCAAAAATATTTAGGGGTATCTGGTTGACTCAACCACCACTACCTGTTGGGGTGGATTAATTGCTTGTATGATATCGGTTCCACCTGCATGGCTTGCTGAGCCAAGCGGTAGAAGAGTTTGCCATGTGATCTGGACCGGCGTCGATTGAAACGAAACGTGAATTCGTCGAGGTAATATTCCAGATGTTCCCCTCCAATAGCTCGTCGCTGCACCTGTCGGTCGTGGGTGTAGTTGCTCAGGCCCATATACGCCGGCAGGCCATCGGTAATCACCGTGCTGCCGGGTTCCACCGCTTGGGAGATAAAGCCGTGCAAGGTCGCCTTGGTCAGATCGTCGACGCGGCCTAAACGGATGCGACCGATGCCCGCCCCGTCGTGTTCCGCTGCGACGATTACAATGGCTTTCTCGTGCGTCAGCCGGCCAATAACCCCCTTTTCCTCGCCGCCCCAGTAGGTTTCGTCGATATCCACAGTTCCCAAAAGCCGATCCCGGCCAGGTCGCACCATCGCCCGTCTGAGCTTCTGTAACATTGTCCACGCGGTCTGATAGCTGCCCAGCCCAAGCGAATGGTACAGGCTCGTGGCAATGACCCCATTCTGCTGGCTGGTGACCAACCACATCACCCGGAACCACACCGTCAGTGGCTGATGACTGCGATGGAAAATGGTACCTGCCGTAACCGACACCTGACGTCGACAAGACTTGCATAGCCACAACCCCCGCCTCATCTCCCACGCCTGAGACGCCTGGCAGCGCGGGCAGATGAACCCGTTTGGCCATCGTAATCTAAACAGATAACGACGACATGCTTCTTCGCCGCGGAAGCGTCGCTCGAGTGCCAATGCCGTATGCGGATAATCCTCGCTCATTGTTCGCTGCACTACAGAATGTGGTCGGTTGAGTCAACTAGATACCCCTAAAAATACTCGTGGTATTCGTGTTCTGCGGTTTTTTACTCTTTGACCACCATCATGTAGCCGCCGTCGCGGGCGCGGAAGTTGCCCGTCATCAGATTGCCGTCGTCGATGATGCTGTCTATCTCCGCCATCTCCGCAACTGTTCGGTCAGGGTTGGACACGGACACAGCCGCGGCAACCCCATAGATGTTGTAGTCCCATTCCCACTGACCGCCGATGGGAGTTTCCGTTGACCAGTCCATCCTGCCCAGATAACTCGCCATCTCTGGCGGGAAAACCCCGGGAGCTTTGTCTGCGGGAAATGTAAAGTCGTTCTGTAGCCAATAAGCCGAGAAAACGTCCGCAGCCACGCGAATATCGTGGGCAAATACGGTGTTGGCGGAGTCTTTCTCGGCATCGGAGAACGAACTTGTTACGATACTGGCCAAGATACCGAGCAGCAGCACCACAGCGAGAACCTCCAGCAAGGTATACCCTCGCCTCCACCCGCCAGGCCGGCCTGCCAGTTTTATATCCATGATGTCACCAATTCTCGTGCCCGGCCGTTTCCGGCATATATCCCAAAACCACGGAGAGTAACTGACTGGGCACGATCAGCCAGCACCTAAGACTACATCGGGGACTACGAAGGTAAACATAAGATATAAAAATCCCAAAAACCAAAAAAACCAGAAAAGACGACGGCATCTTTCAGGTTATCGGTTCGAGGATGTCTGCGTCGAGTTCCACCATAGCCCCCTGGCCCAGGATGGTAACGTTTACGATGAACCGGGCCTTGCCTTTGGCCCGTTCGATGTGGCCTTGCAAGTCGGCGAGTGGGCCTGAGCGAATTCGGCAGAGCGTGCCTTTTTTCAGCGAATTTCGCGAGCTTATCGCCAGGCCCGACTGGAGCAGTTGGTCGATCGCAGCAAGTTCTCCCGCGAGCTTGGCCTGGTCCGGCACTTCCAGGACATTGGCGATGCGGTTGGTCTTCAGGGCCTGGAGTCTGTCGTCGGGCGTGCCGCACAAAAACAGATAGCCCGGGAACAGGGGCAGGGTTGCCTTCCACGCTCGACCTTTGCTGCGGCGGACGGCTTGGTACATCGGCGCGAAGTACTGACAGCCCGCGACCAGCAGGTCTCGCGCGAGAGCCTTTTCCTGGCGGGGTTTGGTGTGGACGACCCACCACCTGCCTTCGAGTTGGTCCAGCGAAACATCGCTGTCGGGTTTTATCGGCGGGTTATCTATCGTCGTCATGTTCGCCAATCGCAACCGTTCACAAAAAAAGAACCACGGATAGACACGGGTGTACACAGCTTTTTTAAGGCTACATTTTTACATGGGCAAGATGCTCGCGTTACGTAGCATGGACGTCCCGTCCATGTTTTTTCTTTTTCTTTTGTTTTGTCATTCCCGCTTTCTTGGAAATAGCAAAGAAGAAAAAACAAAAAAACATGGGCAAGATGCCCACGCTACTTAGCGTCTTGCTTCCAGTGAGCGCAGGAAGTCCTCGTTGGTTTCGTGTCGTTCGAGGGCTTTGAGTAGCTGCGGTATTTCTTCCTGCACATTCAGCGTCGAGAGCGTCCGACGGAGGGCGTGCATCTTGGGCAGCACCCAAGGCTCGACGAGCAACTCCTCTTTCCGCGTGCCGGACTTGGGAATATCCAACGCGGGCCAAACCCGCTGCTCGGCGAGCTTGCGGTCAAGCTGGAGTTCCATATTGCCCGTGCCTTTGAACTCCTCGAAAATCAGGTCATCCATTCGGCTACCCGTTTCGACCAGGGCTGTGGCGAGGATCGTCAAGCTGCCGCCACCTTCTATCTTCCTGGCTGCACCGAACTGCCGCTTGGGAATCTCCAACGCGCGGATATCCACGCCGCCTGTCATGGTTCGCCCAGAGTTGCTCACCGCGCGGTTATACGCCCGGCCCAGACGCGTCAGGCTGTCCAACAGAATAACGACGTCCTGGTTAAACTCCGCCATCCGCTTGGCCCGCTCGAGCGTGAACTCCGCTACGCGAACATGGCTGGATACATCCATGTCGTTGTTCGAGGCGATAACCTCAGCCTTGGGACACTTGCGGCGGAAGTCCGTAACCTCTTCAGGCCTTTCGTCCACCAGCAAAATCATCAGATGGCATTCTGGATTATTCTCGGCGATAGCGTTTGCGATCTGCTGCAGCAGAACCGTCTTGCCAGACCTCGGCGGAGCTACCAGAAGGCCTCGCTGCCCCTTGCCGATGGGACAAATAAGATCCAACACGCGCATTTCCATAGGCCCGCCCGGCGTCTCGAGCTTCAACATCGGGTGCGGGTCCACGACGGTCATCTCCTGGAATTGGAGGATGTCCTTGTACTCCTCAGCAGGCTTGCCGTTGATGAGGGTCGCTTCTTCCAGCTTCGGGCCTCCCTTTTTCTTATGTGGCGGGAGAACCTTGCCCTCGATATGCAAGCCCGTGCGGAACCCTTTGAACCGGATGAAATCTTTCCCGACGAATATGTCGCCAGGCTGGGCGCGGTAGTTGTTCGAAGCCTTGCGGAGAAAGCCGTAGCCTTTGTCCGTAACTTCCAGAACGCCCTGGCCCATCTCCTGCGGTTCCTGCAGCTCAGCAGGCTCGGCTGATTCCACCGATTCCGTTGGCTTTGCTGCTTTGGCTGACTTTGCCGATTTCGTTGATTTTTTTGCTTTTGCTTTTGCTTCAGACTTAGCCATAGCTAAATGCCCTTATACTAGATACCTGCGTGCGACGTCTATTGCAATTGCAGCAATGAAATGCCGAGTATTCTGACGCCTTTTTGTCCAATCCATAGGACAGCACAACTTGAGTTTAATACTCCGTTGAGATTGCCAAGCAACAAGGTCCCTCGAAGCGAACGAGTAAAAAACGAGTACAGAGGTCCCGAAGTCCCACCCTCAGTATCCTATTTATACAACGCATCGCCAAAAAAATCTACCTTTTTTTTGAAACAAATAAAAAAAAGTTGCCAGCCATCAGCATGCAGCAATCAGCAACAGCAAAAACAGCAGAAAACAAATGGTACGGGGAGGCCGTGTTTTTCCGTGGCTTGGACGTCCCGTCCACGCGTAGCATGGACATCTTGCCCATGTTTTTCTTTTTTTTGTTTTTTCTTTGTCTAAACTTTCGCACTTTTTTTATAGCATTTACCTCTGTTAAACAAGGAATTATGCATATTTCATAATTAAATATTCAAACCGACCGGTTTGAGTAGCTGGTTGATTGGTTAACTAGTTGATCAGTAAAGAATTACACAAACCTTTACAGCGTCGAAAACCCTTGTTTTCCAGGTCTTATCTGGACAGAGAGCTTTGGCGTATTTGTTTTGTAATCTTTTACCAGTTAACTAATCAACCAGTCAACA
>QNCB01000038.1 GCA_003644335.1 Planctomycetota bacterium
ACGTCGCGTACCACGGGGTCCGAGGGGGCTCATGCTCTTCTCCTAGGTAGAATTTGAGTTCGGCTATCCAGTGCTCGATCTTGGTCAGGCCCCAGCACCGGCGAACGTCGAGATGGTGACACAGCTTTTCGTCGAGATCACGCAGCTCGGCATGGAGGATCAGTGAGTTGCAGAACTCTCCGTCACCCCGTACTTCGAGGTGCATGCCCTGTATGAGTTTGCGCTCTGCGATATCCTCGATGGCGTCTTTATGGATATCCAACAGTGTTACACGCATGCAGTAGTCGGTAACCCGTACGATATCAATGCGAGAAGGAAAGGCTAGATCGAGGAACTCCAAGGTAGAAAGGAGCTGTTGTGTTCCTTCCCCGTCTCTGCTTTTGCACGGTCCAGACATTTCTCGAACTCCTCGGGAGTTAGATCCCGGTGAACGGCGTTTACATTGTAGCGAGTTAGAATTCCGAGGTCTACCGAGGGTATGTAGGCCGTTAGCCACACCTTGTACAGGGGCAATTCTTTCTTGGGGAGATGTCTGAATTTGGGCTTCATACGGCGTGGCTTGAAGAAGCCCACGTCTATACCGCTCGAAGCCTTGAAACGGCGGATAATCATCTCATCCCGGATTTCTCGAGAGATTTCTCGTAGTTTGATGATGACGGCTTCCGCCTCTGGTTGAACCGCTACCTGGTAAACGTTGGCGGGAAACTTCATCATCAGCTCATCCCACAGTTTTAAGAGGTCTTCGATGCTTGTTTTCTTTTTTGCCATCTATAAAGACGCTCCCTTCTATGTCGTGGATGAGAGCTACGGGCAATAGCTGAAAGATGTCCGTAAAGCGAGCACGACTACCTGCGTGGGGGTTGTACCAGTAGGGGATGAGCCACTCATCTAACCGTTTCGTAATAACGTAATCGTCTTGGAGGCGGGAGTACTGCTGTATATAACCGTCATTGCTGCCTTCTGTTGTTCCGTCGCCCACAACTATAGGGACGTATACGTTGACGTCTCCGGTGAGCCACCGGATAGTATCGATACACCGACTCAGAAACCTATGGCGGTAGTCCTGGTTGAAGTAGACGGGGAGTCCCCGCTTTGGATCCGCCAACACTGAGACATCCGCCAGGAGCTCGTATTTGAGTAGCTCCTCTATTTGGCGCTGTATCTTGAAGTATACCGCCGATGAATCCTGACACTTTGATCCCTTGGGCTTTGTAACGCAGCGCATTGAACACCTCACATGTCGCGTAGATGCAGTGATCGCCAACGCCAACAGCGAAAGTTACCCCTTGCCGATCTTCGGTTATCGGAACCATGAGATAGTGGAAGAGTCGTTGCGTTGTACACAGAAGACGCTCCTATCGTACAGTACTAGATCCCAACATTCTCCACTGGCAACAATTTCGTGTAACAAGCTCTTAAAAGAGGGGATGAAGCGCGCAGCTGTCATCTCTGGTACAAGGATCCAGATCGCATTGGAGTGACATTCCAGGGAAACGGTCCCCAAGAAGAACTCATCGAGAAAGAACTGAATACGGCGTTTAACCGCAGGGGGAAAGTCCTTCATTGGTACCTCCCTATATTGGTATTTTCAAGTACCTCTCGGACAGCAAGACGTAAGACTGAACGCTTACCACGCGGAATAGTGTATACACGACTCGCCCATCCGCAGTGAATCTGTACACGGTGAGCTTCGAAAACATAGTTCAAAGAGTCAATGAGCAACCCAATAAACTGAAGGTTCAGCTATTCGGGAATAGCGCCGGGCTTTTCGCATTCGCTGCTTCTTACGTTTTTTGTTATAGGTCTTACGCCGTGCTTTGGACCAGGACTTACGGCGCTTATCTGTCATCGCCAAAGCTCCTTACCGTGACGCCTGTAGCACCGGCGAACGTCGGGTCGTGTGTCCAGAGCATATTCTCACACGCCATGTGCCAAAGGTGCAGCCCGTCACCAAAGACAGAGACCCCATCCAGGATCGGAGGAGGCAGCCGGACATAGACGGTCGAGAACCGCACTCCCTTGTCTTCGGTTTCGGTGTACTCGGCGTTCAACCCTCGGCGGTTGGCGTTGAACACCATGGGTAGCCAGAGCGCCTCCACGACATCGCCAGGAGGACGCTCGGCTAACATCGCGACACCGGCGTCATCACGTCCCACGGCATGTGCCGGTATCTTGAACTCGAACTCTGAGCAGAGGTCACGGAATGCCTCTACCACATCTAGCGCTTTTTCGATGTCCATGGTTTGGGTCCTGTCTTGGCGCGTTTGAAGAATTCGTCGTGGCTCACATCCTTTTGTCGTGCCTGGTAAGCGATGACGGGCCAGAGGGCCCGGCGCAATACCGTGCCCACTTCCGAGACGTCGATAAAGTATCCAGGAGAGACGGGGCGGTGCAGGAGGGCGTCAGGGTGGGAAAAGCGCGCATCTCCCGCCAGGTTCTCGTAGACGGGTTTGGTACGCTTCGTCCGATACTGGCGCTCCGGAAAGTAGATGGAAACCAGCACCGCATCTTCATCTACGTCCTCGAAAGCACAGTGAATGCGGGGGTCCTGGGCGAAAACCTTACGGAACTTGGCGTCGAGGATGGTCTGGGTCACTTTCGTGTAATTGTAGAGAACGAAAGCTACTCGAACGGCGCTTACTTCGATGAGATCCGTCCCGTAGGGGAAGGTGTCGGAGACGTAATCAACCATCCCCCAGATGCGCCCGAATTCGTCAAGTTCACTCCTTGGAAGAAGGTGTGGGGAATCGGGGGACATTCGTTTACCTCCTTTGGGAGCGAAAGAGCCCGCTCCAACGCGCCTGCGACATCGGCGCCATCAATCCCACCTTTTTTTACGTACTCCAGAAAGGTGGGACCAGAGAACCAGAAAAGCCTTACGCGACCTCGGCCCATCTCTAATTCTTCCGGGGGGACTGACGCATACTTAGGAATGACGGACTTGATCTGCAGTCGCAACTCCCATTCTTCGCCCACTTGATGACGTTGCGTATAGCGGTCACCTCGTTTCTTTATTCGGTGTTGTTTGAACGCATATAGGGGTACGTGCCGGAGACGAAAGTCCACCCCGGATTCCTTAAGGAGAGGAGCGAGCACCTCACGTCGGACCGGAGCTTTGACGTGGCTGAAATACAGAAAGACACGGTGTCTCGTTGCCTTATCGAAGCGGAGGAGCGGACCAATAGCCAGGTCGAGAGATCTGAGTAACGCCACTACTCTTCGGTCGTGCTCTGTGTTATCCATTCTTGGTAGTTCCTTCCATCTACAGTACTGCCAGCAATGCCCAAGAGCAAGGCACTGACTTCCGTAGCGCTGATCTGGTCCGGTTGTCTGTGAGCTACCGGCATGAAAAAGAGCGGCAGCATCTTCGGCCACACAGCGACCGGGAAGCGGAAAGCGAGGGAGAATCGCTTTTCTCTGTGGGAATAGTCGATGCGTTTTTCCTCGTCTGCCCACAGCTTCGGTAGAATCAACTGCCTCACACTCTCATTCAAAATGTTCTCAATGTGCACGGTGAACTCAGTGGCATCTTTCTCGTTGAATTCAACGGTCACTGCACCGGGAAATGCGAAGTCAAGAAAGCTCAGTACATCAGCGATGCGGCGGATCTTGTCTTCAGGATTCTCGTAGGGGACCGCGTCGTTGGTCTCTGAATTCATGATGCTCTTTCTCCTTCCAGTATGGTGATGAAATCGTCGAGCTTGTTCGCCATGTCCTCGATGCTCGGGACCTTTTTGGGATTCATGTAAGATGAGCCTACTACCACGGTGTGGAAAGTAGGACGCGCGGGTTCGGGGATATCCAGAAAGACTGCCATCGCACCCCCATAGGAGCAATCGCACGTAAGAGGTGAAGCGTCCCAGTCCAAACCGGAACTTTTCAACATTGGTCGAATGAGCGTCTCGAAGACCTCCCAGTCCGTGAAGCCTATGATGTAGGTGATGTGCGCAGAGCTGATATTTCGAATCTCCACTATGCCGGGATAAACCTCGTCGAGACGACGACTGATGTTCGAAAGAATGCGCAGTACCGCACAGGACAACTTCTTCTCAGTGTAGCGCCTCATGTCAGGTCATCTGTGGCACCGGTCACCCGGGGGAAGAGCTGATCCTGCAGCTGACGTATGAACCACTCGATGGGGGCGTTGGGCGGCACCGACGCCTTGTGGGGGAAAATGCTCTCCCACACCAGCAGGTCACTGCTGATGCGCACGTAAGTGGTTGGGTATGTGTTGGAGTTACCCGATTCTACAGTGCGCACAGCCGCACCGAGATTGGCGGGTTTGGCAATTCCCAAGACATGTGGTTCGAGTACTTCTCTGGCCATCTCCTCTTCGACTCCTTTCAAGGAGATGAATGGGTCCATGCCCCAGATGTAATTGAACATCCCCAGGCTCGGACACTT
This sequence comes from Planctomycetota bacterium, assembly GCA_003644335.1. Next base: position 4,405 of record QNCB01000038.1, read on the forward strand.
ATCGTCAATGTACAGTGCGATGTCGTAGATCGCCTGGATCTGGTCTCGCATCATGAAGCACCTCCTTCTGGTCTAGTACCGCCTTGTACCCGTAGCGCGGGGGATATTTGAAAACAAAAAAAAGCCGCCCTAGTGTACCCGGGGCGGCTCGGGGCTCGCTTTTCCCCCCAGCGAGTCAGAGGGTGGAGATCGAGGCTAGTCGTCGACAGGGTCGTAGCCGATTTCCTCATCCGGGTCCGCGATTTCGTCATCGACGAGGACCGGCGGAAGTCCCAGAGAGTCCGGTACGAGACTCCCCTGCACGTACTGGATGGCCTGTGACCGGGCAACGATTCGCCCCGTTCGCATATCCATGAAGTAGATCGTCATGTGGCACCTCCTAGCCGTTGAGGAAGCGCCGCACCCGGAAGTCCGGCGCCACCTTGCGGTTCTTCTGCACCAGCAGGCTGGCTGCCCACGCGGCCTGAGCCGTGGAGCCGGAGTCCGCAGCCTTGTCCAGCTCGTCGGCGATCCGGAGGTATTCTTGATCGTCCTCGTACTGTGTCCGCAGCTCGTGCGCCTTCTCGCGCAATACATCCTCGTCGTGCCTTGTCAGGTTCATGACAATGCCTCCTTGGGTTGGTGTTACCTACTTGTACCTCAGGAGTGCATGGGATTCTCAATTCCAGCCCAGGCCCAAGCAGCTTTCAGGAAGAGATACTGCGTTTCTTCTCGGACAGCTTCTTTGGGCCAACGGTCGAAATCGTCATTGTAGTGTCTGGTATCGAACCCTACCCACCAAAGACCATCCTTCTTAGGTTCTTCCTTTCGCGGAAAGTGGTCGCTGCCATAGGTCAGCCCCCCGTGAACTCCGACATTAATCTCGTCGTACGGTACTCCAAACCACGGATGCCCCTCGGGAACGCCCACGTACCCGTTGCCCCACCCGAACTTGGTGGCCATCTCGGACAATTCGTTGCCCTCACGATAGTACTTTTCCGAGAACGGGCGGGGAACTACGTCCCATCTCATCGTCCGGCAGATGAGCTCTTCCAGGACGGGGAGGTGCTCCTCGAGCTCGATGGGTTGATCGGGGTATCTCCCCGAGAGCGCCACGAAGTAGTCGTATGCTGTCGAGAAGACGAGCGGATCGGTATGCACGATTGTGAAACGCCCGTCGGGGGGTTCGATGCTGGTCCACCAGCCGAAGTCATCAGGTAGCTTAGTACGAACGTTAATCCCGAAACGCTTCCAAGTAACGAACGCGCAGTGAACTCGAAAACGAAGGGATAGCGAGTCACTTTCGCTGCAGTGAATTAGCCCGGGATACTTCTCCATCAGGTATCTTAAGCCTTGGATCACCGCTGTGCGCAGGAAGTCCGGGCGCGTCTTCTGATTCATCATCGCCCTCCAGAATGCACTCGATGCATTTACTCGGTAAAGGCAACTCCTCTGGAGGTACCTGGGTTCTGAGCTCGATTTCTGCTATCTCGTCTCGGCGCATGAGTGTTCGGGTAGGTGAGGTAGCAGAAGCCAACCAACCCCATCGCATCATCGGGCCTTGTTGGTTTTCGAAACCTGCCAGGTCAAGATCCGACCGCTCGTAGTGCACCTTGGCAGCTCCGTGCATGAGTACGCGCTGCAGCTCTGACAAGACCCACGCGAGACTTGTGTTCGAGTGCCCATAGATCGTTAACCGAATTAAATTGGGGCCCAGATCCGTATCGATAACTACTCGCACCGTGAACCTCCTATCAGTTGAGCTGTTCGGGAGTACTTTCCAACGCTATGGTGACGTCGAATTTCTTTTGCAAAGCATCTTGGATAGCTTCTACGATGAGTCCGCTGTAGTGGCTAGCATCGAAGTATGCGTCGGACACTTTACCATTCGAAAGTACAGTGAGGACACCCAGAATACGGATCAAGAGGTTCAAGAGCTGCCCTGAGGACATACAGGGTTGCCCGTCCTCGCGATTACTGACAGTCACTACGGCCTCATCGATGAAATCCTCGGGGGACTGTAGTCGATTCAGGTCGAAAGTGATGGTGACCTTGCCGGAACTCACAGTCTCCTCGATAGTCCATGAGCACAGCCGAGATTCCAGATCCCCTGAGAGAGCAGGTAGAGCCCGTCCTTCCAGATGCCCTGGGCCAGGTGGGATTCGGCACCGGCGAACGACATTTCCGCTCGCCGGAGTAACGCCAAGGCACGTTGGATGTCCTTGTCGTCGTTATCTTCTTCTTGCGACTCGAGAGCGGCACGCAGCTTCTTCAGCTGGGACTTCCGGTTCTCGAGCTCGTTTGTAAACGCGTCTCTGGCGGTCATTTTTTCCTCCTATTCAGAGTAATAGCCTCCCGATACTCCCAGTACGAAAGCGAAGCTAAGTACCAGCAGCTCAGAGACCCTGCAGCACCGGCGAACAGCGCAACAGCAAGGTCAAAGGACAGGAGAAGCCCCCCTATACCCCCCACAATACCACCGAAGAACGCGGCGTTTTTACGCCTACGATCCAGCTCTCTCAGTCTCTTTTTTATGGCGGTCACTTTTCACAACCCTCCTTAAGACAAGTCCGAGTTTATCAGTCTCTTCTACCAAAAGAAAGGCGCACCTGTGCACGCCTTTCTAAGAGGGTCAGTGAAGCGACCAACGAATGCCGTGACGCTCGAGATAGGCTCCGAGGGTCTCGTGTCCCCTGTGTTCGGCGTAGAAGCCGAAGTCGGGAACCTCATGAGAGCTGTTGTCGTTGATTCTAGCCTGCATGAGACGTTTGATCACGAACCTTCGGTCCTCGCCCCACGCACGCACGTGAGTCTGGACGAGTGCGTCCACATCTTCTGGAGACCGGACCTCGCCCCACGCCTGGTTACCTTCGAACCAGAACACCGGGAAGCTGGCGGGAGGTGTGTAAACCATCCCCACAGCGTGGCCCTCCCAGTGGCCGCCTTCGTCCCACTTGTCTTTTCGTCGGTTGCGTCGTCCCATGGAGATTCTCCTTGTCTAGTTAGGGGTTCTACTATTCTAACTACTTGTACCAAGGAGCGTTTCCAGAATATAAAGCCCGACAATCGGCTAAGGAGGAGTGACCGCCAAATCAGACCCCTGCCGAGTATCGGGCACCTCTAAGTATAGGCCAAAGAGAGGGAGGCTTGCGCCTCCCCCTCAAAAAAACCGATCAACTTCCCTCAGGTAAGGGAATTACAGCTGGGTCGACGTACACCTCGGGTTCTTCCGGTACTTGTACGCACGTTTCCACGGGCGCCTCCTTGTGGAGCTCGAATTGCTCCTCAGTTGTTTCGAAGCACACATTTAGGAGTCTTCGTCCAAGGGGATTTAAGACGCCTGCGTACCGGACTACGGGATTTCTCATGGACACACCTCCTCCAGCTTTGGAAACCATTTTCTTATACCCAGAGATGGCCTATAATTTGAGGCATGAAGACGTGGATGTTTCAGAGCGGGTACGCGGAGATTCTGGGGCTAATGAAAATTGCTCAAGGCTCGGCCATTGCTCCTTACGAAGGATCAACCTGGATGCCCCCCGGCGCACGACCTGAAAAACCCTGGATGCGCCAAGGATCCGAAGCTGCAGCGCACGCTCGCAAACAAGGACTGGGAGGTAAGCAACCGGGGCTACTTGGGAAGATGTGGGGCAAGTTCCGGAAGCTCCCAGGGAAGGCGCAGGTAGGCATCGGGCTTGGCGCTGCAGGGCTTCTGGGAGGAGCTATTGCGGCAGCTCGTAAAT
>QNCB01000039.1 GCA_003644335.1 Planctomycetota bacterium
CTCCAAGAGTATCTCCAGCAGCATCGACTTTTTCTTCGGTCGCGGCGAGCTTTCTCAGGTCGTCGACCAGCAGAACCCCCTTGCCCAGCTGACGCACGAACGGCGTCTCTCCGCACTAGGCCCGGGCGGGCTGAACCGCAAGCGAGCTGGGTTTGAAGTTCGCGACGTCCACATCAGTCACTACGGCAGAATCTGTCCCATCGAGACGCCCGAAGGCAATAACATTGGCTTGATTAGTTCGATGGGTATCTACGCGGGCATCGACGATTATGGCTTCCTCAACACGCCGTATATCAGTGTCGAGAACCGCAAGGTCAACAAGGACAAAATCGTCTACCTTCGTGCCGACGAGGAAATGGAAGCCATCCTGGCTCCGCCAGAGGTGCTGAAGGAAGCCCGGACTCGTGGCGACATTACCCGTCTGCCCGAAGGTCGCGTCCTTGCCCGTGTTGACGGCGAGCTTAGCACCGCTGATAGCGGCGATGTAAAATATATCGATATTTCGCCCAAGCAGACGGTGGGCATATCCGCTTCGCTGATTCCGTTCCTGGAACATGACGACGCCAACCGCGCCTTGATGGGTTCGAACATGCAACGCCAGGCCGTGCCGCTGCTGCGGGCCGAAGCTCCGATCGTAGCTACGGGTATGGAGCGTTCGGTCGTGGAGAACTCGGGCTTTGTGGTTTGTGCCAAGAATGCCGGGGTCGTAACGTTTGTCGACAGCAAGACCATCGTTATCGGCAATTCCGACGAGTACGAGCTTCGCAAATTTTCCAAACTAAACGAGCGTGCGTGCCTGAACCAAAGGCCTATCGTTCGCGAGGGCCAGCGGGTTAAGAAGGGGCAAATTATCGCTGACGGCTCGGCCTGTAGTAACGGCGAGTTGGCACTGGGTCGAAATGTCCTGGTGGCGTTCATGCCCTACGATGGCTATAACTTTGAGGACGCCATCCTTATCAGCGAGAAACTCGTCCGTGCCGACACCTTCACATCGCTGCACATGGAGGAGTACGAGGTCGAGATCCGCGAGACCAAACTTGGTCGTGAAGAGTTTACCCGGGACATTCCGAATGTTTCGGAAAAGGCTTTGCGATACCTGGACGAAAACGGCGTGGTGCAGATTGGCACTCGCGTCGGGCCTGGCGATATTCTCGTGGGCAAGGTTTCGCCCAAGTCCAAGAGCGAGCTTTCGCCCGAGGAAAAATTGCTTCATGCCATCTTCGGCCGGGCTGGTGAGGATGTCAAAAACGACAGCCTCGAGCTGCCAGCTGGCGAGGAAGGCGTGGTTGTCGATACCGTTCGCTTTAGCCGACGCGTCCACATGTCTGACGAGCAGAAAAAGCAGCTCAAGAAGGACATGAAGGATTACGAGGCGATGATGAATGGCCGGATTGTGAAGGTCTTCCATAAGATGGTCGAGGAGATGAACGAAGTCCTCGGGGTCGAGATGGTCGACCCGTCCACTCGGCAGAAGGTTGGCCAGAGCGAGAACCTCGCGGTTATCATGGAGCAGGTTGAAGGTTTTAACAAGAGGTGGATGAAGGGTTCTGCCGCTGCCAAGGCCCAGGCTGATGCGTTGTATGGGCAGTTCTGGCCCAGGATTGAAGAGCTTCAGAAGGAGCTGGCCCGCAGGCTTGACCATATGAAACGCGGCGACGAGCTGCCATCCGGCGTGCTGGAGATGGTGAAAATCCGCATAGCGACCAAACGAAAATTGGGCGTGGGCGACAAGATGGCTGGGCGTCATGGCAACAAGGGCGTCATCGCGCGAATCCTGCCCGAGCAGGACATGCCCTTCCTCGAAGACGGCACGCCTGTCGAGATTCTGCTAAACCCCCTCGGCGTGCCGGGCAGAATGAACCTTGGACAGATTCTCGAAACCCACCTTGGCTGGGCGGCTGCGGTACTGGGCTTCCAGGCTGTTACGCCCGTGTTCGATGGCGCCAGCGAAGAGGAAATTTTCGAGTGCATCGCCGAAGCCAACGAGTATGTCCGCAATCGCACTGGAAGAGAAAATGTTACAGCAAAGCTGGAAAGCCTGAAAAAGAAAAGAGTGAGAAAAGATGAACTTGACGCGAGGGAAAAAATATTTGAGAAGAAAGAACTAAGTGATCTGAGGGAAAAGTATTTCTCCCAAATCATCACAAACTATGCGTTTGTTTCTACGGAAAACGCCTCAGGCGGTTTGTCTAAAAAAGAACTTGAGCAACTAGAAGATGCCCTAATCCTATCCTATCCCGATAAAGAGCGAGGTTCGTTATACCCGCGATTTAATCGAAAAATAAAGTGGGATAACGCTATAGCATTGGTGGCTCAGAGTGCGAGTCTTAGCAAACATTTCTCCGAATGCAAGGCAATTATTGATGATTCAAACTCTAGGAAATGGCAATTAACTAGAAGTGAAGAAGATAGAAAGAAAATTGGCAATAAACAGGGGATCTACTTCTTCCGCAATGCCAAAACAGGTCGCGTCAATGAAGGTTACATTGGACTGGCTAGTTCCCTAAGTAATAGGTTAAGGGATCATTTCTCCGGAAATACATGGGCAGACAATCTGTGGAAGAGGCTTGCAGAGGAAGAATTGTGGGAGGCTCGGGAAGTTATCCAGCAGGCTGGCGAGACCCACGAGCTGTTGGCGGAGATGCCGATTGACGGCAAGGTTCGCTTGCGGGACGGACGCACGGGCAAGCCTTTCGAGCAGAAGACGACGGTTGGTTATATTTACATGAACAAGCTGCACCACCTGGTGGACGAGAAGATTCACGCTCGCGCGACCGGGCCTTACAGCTTGATTACCCAGCAGCCCCTGGGCGGCAAGGCCCGCACGGGTGGCCAACGTTTCGGCGAGATGGAAGTCTGGGGCCTGGAAGCCTACGGCGCCAGCTACACCCTGCAGGAACTGCTGACCGTCAAGAGTGATGACGTGGAAGGCAGAACCAAGATTTACGAGTCGATGGTCAAAGGCCAAAATACCCTCGAAGCCGGCACGCCAGTCAGCTTCGACGTACTCTGCAACGAACTGAGAGGCCTGGGCCTGAATATCCAACTCGAAAAGAAAAAACTGAATTTGCTGGAATAGAATGAGTTCGGATTTCGGATTTTAGATTTCGGATTTGTTTCGGATTTCGATATTAGAATTTCGTATTTGTTTTAAATTTGTCCCTTCCTTGGGAGTGAATAAAGCATGGCTGAGAGCGTATACGACAGAATAAACGATTACGGGTCTGTGAAGATTCAGTTGGCATCGCCCAACGATATCCGCAGCTGGTCTTTCGGCGAGGTCAAAAAGCCCGAGACGATCAACTACCGTACATATCGTCCGGAGAAGGATGGCCTATTTTGCGAGCGGATATTCGGCCCGGAGCGCGACTGGGAATGTGCGTGCGGCAAGTACAAGGGCACGAAGCACAAGGGTATTATTTGCGATCGCTGCGGCGTGAAGGTAACCCACTCTCGCGTGCGTCGCAAACGAATGGGCCATATTAACCTGGCTGCTCCGATCGTGCATATATGGTATTTCAAAGCTCTGCCAAGCAGGCTCGGCACGCTGCTGCAGATGCGAACCGCTGACCTGGAAAAGGTGGTTCTCTTCCAGGACTACGTCGTTCTTGACCCGGGCCAGACGCCGTTGAAGTTCAAGCAGGTGTTGACCGAAGACGAGCATCATGCCGCGGTGGAAAAGTATGGCAGCGACTTCAAAGCTGGCATGGGTGCCGAAGCTATCCGCACGATTCTCCAGGGCATGGACCTCGCCGCCCTGGCTGTCGAGCTGCGGGACGACCTGGACAAGACAGGCTCGAAGCAGAAAACCAAGGATATTTCCAAGCGTCTCAAGCTGGTCGAGAACCTCCGTGGCAGCGGCAACGACTGCGAATGGATGGTCATGGAAGTCGTGCCGGTTATCCCGCCGGACCTCCGTCCGCTGGTTATGCTCGAGAGCGGCAACTTCGCTACGAGCGACCTGAACGACCTGTACCGCCGAATTATCAACCGCAACAACAGGCTGAAGAAGCTGATGGACCTCAACGCGCCGGAAGTCATTATCCGCAATGAGAAGCGAATGTTGCAGCAGTCGGTCGACGCGCTGTTCGACAACGGCCGATGCCGCCGCCCCGTCCAGGGCACAGCCAACAGGCCTCTCAAGTCGCTGACGGATATGATAAAAGGCAAGCAGGGGCGCTTCCGCGAAAACCTGCTGGGCAAGCGCGTTGACTACTCCGGCAGAAGCGTCATCGTCGTAGGTCCCGAGCTGAAGCTGAACCAGTGCGGCCTGCCCAAGAAAATCGCGCTGGAACTCTACCAACCTTTCATCATCCGCAAACTCAAAGACCGAGGCTTGGCTGACACTATCAAGTCGGCCAAGAAGATGCTCGAGCGACGCGAGAAGGAAATCTGGGACGTCCTGGAAGAGGTTATTTACCAGCATCCGGTTCTGCTGAACCGTGCACCGACCCTTCACCGCATGGGTATCCAGGCCTTTGAGCCTGTGCTCGTCGAGGGTAACGCTATCAAGATTCACCCGCTGGCATGTAAGGGTTTCAATGCTGACTTCGATGGCGACCAGATGGCGGTGCACTTGCCCCTGTCCGTCGAAGCCCAGGTCGAGACGCATGTGCTGATGCTGGCGACGAACAATATTTTCTCCCCAGCCAACGGCTCGCCGATGATGGCTCCGACGCAGGACATGGTGCTGGGCATCTACTATCTAACCTCCGACCGCGGCGCGACATATGTAAACGAGAGCCTGCGGAAGGTCGAATACAAAGGTGTCGAGTACCCCCTCTTTGGCAGCAGGCACGAAGCTATGATGGCCTACGTTGACGGCCTGGTCGGCATACACACGCCGTTGCTTGTCCGCCTGCCCGACGTTACGCGAATTGTCGAGGAAGACCGCGCCTACGAGCCTGAAGGTGCAAAGGTGGTTACCAGTGCGGGGCGACTTATCTTCAACGATATTCTGCCCGAGGGCCTGGCTTACTACAATTATCCGCTTAGTCAAAAGGGCGCCGGTCGGGTTATTAGCGACTGCTACGCCGAGCTGGGTCGCGGTGCGACGCTCGAATTGCTCGACAGCATCAAGGCGTTGGGCTTCCGTTATTCTACCCTGGCCGGGCTTAGCTTTGGCATAACCGATGCGCGAATCCCAGAGTCCAAAACCAAAATTCTCGACGTCGCCCAGAAGCAGGTCGACCGCATCGAGAAGGACTACCGAGCTGACGCGATTACCGAGATGGAACGGTACAATCAGATCGTCGACGTCTGGATTCACGCCCGCGAGGAAGTTACAGCTTCTCTGGTTCAGTCGCTCAAGGAAGACACCCGCGAGGACGACCCGGATTACCTCAACCCGGTTTTCCTGATGACGGACTCCGGTGCCCGAGGCAAGGTTGACCAGATTCGTCAGCTTGCTGGTATGCGTGGTCTTATGTCCAAGCCATCCGGCGAGATTATCGAGACGCCCATCAAGGCTAACTTCCGCGAGGGCCTGACCGTGCTGGAGTATTTCAGCTCGACTCACGGTGCTCGCAAAGGCCTGGCCGACACCGCTCTCAAGACCGCGGACTCTGGATACCTCACCCGTAAGCTGGCGGATGTCGCCCAGAACGTTATTATCAACGAGCTGGACTGCGGCACGCTTCGCGGCGTGAGCAAGGCTGCGATTTACAAGGGCGAGCAGGTCGACGTCCCGCTGCGGGAGATGATAATCGGCAGAGTTTCGCGGGAAACTATCGCAAACCCGGTTCTGGACGAGGTAATCGTCAAGGAGAATCAGGTAATCACCGCGGAGATGGCCCGGCAGATTGAAGATCTCGGCCTGGAGAGCATCCGCGTCCGCAGCCCGCTGACGTGCGAAAGCCCGCTGGGCATCTGTGCACGCTGCTACGGCAACGACCTTTCGACGGGTAGGCTGGTCGAGGAAGGCATGGCTGTGGGCATTATCGGTGCCCAGTCCATCGGCGAGCCTGGCACGCAGCTGACCATGCGTACTTTCCACACCGGCGGTACAGCTACGCGAGCGGTTCTCGAAGCGGAAATTCAGGCGACGGTGGCTGGTACTGCGAAGTATCGGAACATGAACGCTGTGGAAGACCCCTACCCCGAGGCGACTGAAGACCGCGACAAGGGTGGCAAAAGCTGGGACGCGCTGAAGCAGAATGGCGAGATACTTCTGGTGGACGAGAAGGGCCGCGAGCTGGAGAAATATCAGATTCGTTATGGCTCGCATGTTGTCGTGCCCGACGGCGAGAAGGTCAAGGCTGGTCAGATGTTGGCCTGGTGGGACCCGCACCGCACGCCGATTTTGGCAGAGACGGGCGGCATTGTGCGGTTCCGCGACGTGAAGGAAGGCGAGACCGTCCGACTCGAGGAGGGCACGAAAGGCCAGGCCAAGAGCCAACGGCTTGTCATTATCGAGCACAAGGGCGAAATGCACCCGCGCGTCGAAATCGAGGACGCCAGCGGCAAGATGCTCTACTTCCATTACCTGCCCGCCAAGGCTCGTATCGAGGTTAAAGAAGGCCAAAAGGTCAAGCCCGGCGAGTTGCTTGCACGCCAGCCTAGAGAAGTTTCCGGCACGCAGGACATCACCGGAGGCCTGCCTCGGGTTACGGAAATTTTCGAAGCTCGCAAGCCTAAAGACCCCGCAGCGATGGCGGAAATATCAGGCCGAGTCGAGCTGCGTACGGACAAACGTCGCGGCAAAATGACCGTTATCGTTACCAGCGAGTCTGGCATGGAGCGCGAGCACCACGTGCCGCATGACCGCCATCTGCTGGTGCACACGGGCGACTTTGTGGACGCTGGCGACCCGCTGACTGAAGGGCCTATGGTGCCGCACGATATTTTGGATATCCGCGGCGAAGAGGCGTTGCAGAATTATCTGCTGGGCGAGGTTCAGAGCGTTTACCGCAGTCAGGGTGTGGGCATCAACGACAAGCACGTCGAGATTATCCTCAACCAGATGTTGCGGAAGGTTCAGATCGAGCAGGCTGGCGATACGAAACTCCTGCCGGGCGACGTGGTCGACAAGTTCCGATTCGTCGAGGAAAACAAGCGTATGGCTACCTCGATGAGAGTTATCGATAGCGGCGATACTTCCCTTGTCGAGGGTGATATCCTGCTGCGGAGCAAGATCGAGCAAGCCAACGCCGAGGCAGACGCCTCTGGCGGCCAGACCGCCAAAACAAAGAGGCCTCGCCCAGCCATGGCCAAGACGCTGCTGCTGGGTATTACCAAAGCTTCGTTGCAGTCGGAGAGTTTCCTCTCAGCTGCGAGCTTCCAGGAAAGCACGAAGGTCTTCACCGAGGCATCGCTGGCAGGGAAGGTTGACGAACTTCGAGGCCTGAAGGAAAACGTTATCCTTGGCCATCTTATTCCAGCTGGCACGAGCTTCAAGCCTTATATGGATATGAAGCTTTACCGCGAGCAGCTGGACCTCGAAGAGATGGCCGGGGCTGACGACGGCGAGATGAGCGAGACCCAGGCAACAGAGGCAGCCAAGGCTGCGTTGGAAGTTCAGCGAGCTTTAGGCTTGACAGACGAATAACAAAAGTGTATAAGGGCCGACCCATTAGTGGACAGGCCTGTTAGAACAAAGGTAAAATAATGCCAACGATTAATCAACTGGTTCGTAAATCGAGAGTAAAGCAGAAGACCAAGCGGAAGAATCCCGCGTTGGATCGTTCGCCGCAACGGCGTGGCGTGTGCTTGCTGGTCAAGACCGTTACGCCCAAAAAGCCAAACTCCGCCCTGCGAAAGGTCGCCCGAGTCAGGCTGAGCAACGGCAAGGAAGTCAACGCCTATATTCCCGGCATCGACCACAACCTGCAGGAGCATAGTATCGTGCTTGTCCGTGGCGGCAGGGTTCGCGACTTGCCAGGCGTGCGGTATCATATCGTCCGCGGCACGCTGGACACCCTGGGCGTAGACGGCAGAAAGCAGTCCCGCAGCAAGTACGGCGCAAAGCGGCCGAAGTAGAACGGCAGAAGTCAGGATTCAGAATTCAGAATACTGACTCCTGAATACTGAATACTTTTTTTGTTGTTTTTGTTTTTACTGTTCGGCAACAAAGACAAGGAATAATTGAATGAACAAAACTCTCCATGAATTAAAGAA
>QNCB01000040.1 GCA_003644335.1 Planctomycetota bacterium
AGTGTGTGGCAAAAATTTTTTATAAAAACGCCTGGTTCCAATCGCAAGGCGGAAAATTATAAGCCATGAGAATCTTTTCGCATTGCTCAAATCAATCCATTAGCCGCGTTATACCCACCAAACGCGTATTATTCACCTGTCAAATTTTGTCAGGCCCGAATTGCGCGACAGGCTCTTATCCTGTCAAAAAAAATCTTTTTTTCGCTACAGCTGAAACGATTGGCTGGCCGATATTGACTACCGGTAGTGGTAGAGCTGTCCGAAAACCCTATATTTTGCGGCTGGAGTCAGAAAAATAAATATCTGACGCCTGGGCCAGACAGAAACCGAAATTTTCTTGCGAAAAAATCCAAAAAATCCGAAAAAGTCCGAAAAAAATTAATGTTTCGCTTGCGGTTCGTACGATGTTAGGTTATACAATGCGAACAGAAACCGAAAATTACTTCAAGGCAAAGCTGCCACTGAACGACACTGGGTTATCGGAAGCGTTGTATCGTGTGGGTTGGCTTGCTGGGCGAGATGTAATGCTCCAGCAACTGCCGCCCGAGATAAACAGGATAGAAGCAGGCAACGACGCGGAAAGGCAACCAAGTCATGGCTAAACCATTGTGTCAATTCGGACCGGGCGGCGAGTATCGCAAAGCGTACCCAGCCGGGGCCAAGTTTTTGCCGGAATCGGAATTGGAACTGCTGGAACAAAAGATAGCTGCGAATCCCGCGGGCCTGGCCAGGCTTGCTGAGGACCTGGGCCTGGAGCCGCCGCTGGTGAGTATAGGCCCAACCGGGATTCAATGGCAGAGCAAGGCTTCGCAGCTTGAACATAGCACAGTCGCCCCCGGCTGTGAGGCCAGGAAGGCTTCGCAACTTAAAGTCGTGCTTGGCTCGGTGCTGGATGTATTGCGAGTGGTCAAACATACGAACAGCCAGGCTGCCGACGCCAAGTTGGTAGCCTCGCAGGTAGCCTTGGCGGACAAGACCCTGGCAAGAATGGCAGTGTTGGCCCGGCGACGCGAGCGGCAGGTATTGCAAGCTGGTTCCGCTGACTTGGCCCAGGTAGCCATGCCTGCCAGCAAGACCGAGACGCCAGGCAGAGTAGCTGCGGGCGGAGACTATGCGGTTAGCACCGAATCTGCCCAGGCCGAGGCGACAACGAACGAGCAGGAGAATAAATATGTCGACACCAATGACGCCGAGAAAAATGGAAATCCTCCAGTATATTCGGGATTTTCGCAAAACCAATGGCTATTCCCCGACGATGCAGGAGATCGGCGACCACTTGAGCCTAACAAAGGTAACCGTGTTCGAACACATCGGCGTCCTGGAAAAAAACGGCTTACTGCTGCGGGGAGCCAAGCACAGCGCTCGCTCTTTGCAAGTCTCGGATAGCTTCGTCTTTCCCGACGAGGCCCAGGCCCCTGCCGCCCTGCCGCTGGTGGGTCGCATCGCAGCTGGTTCGCCTATCGAAGCTATCGAAAACCCCGAGTCGCTCGACCTGCAAAGTCTATATCCCGCCGACGGTAATACCTTCGTCCTGAGCGTCTCTGGCGACAGCATGATCGACGACCACATTTGCGACGGGGACTACGTCATCTGCCAGAATCGCAACACCGCCCGTGACGGCGAGATCGTCGTAGCCCTGCTGGAAACCGGCGAAGCCACGCTCAAAAGACTTTACCGCGAAGCCAATCGCATCCGCCTGCAACCAGCCAACGCCAACTACGACCCCATCTACGTCCAAAACGTCAACATCCAAGGCGTAGTAATAGGCCTGGTGAGAAGAAGCTAAACGGGAATTTCGTCATTCAGAATTCGTCATTGATTCTAAATTCGGATTTCGGCATTCGTCATTTCCCTATTGCCTATTCCCTACTTGTCTAACACGCCTATTCTCGGCAGGAGTTTCGCTTTTAGAAGATGGGCCTTCATTTCTTTTCGAGACACCTTGGCTGCCTTGGCTCGGAGCTTTATCATATCTCGTTCGTAATCTTTTTCGCCGAGCGTTTTGTGGGCGTATTCGTCGAGCTGTTCGGGGGTGGTAAACTCGTGGATATATCCGTAGTCCGAGCCGGTCAGCTCGCAGTTATCGCCGCTGTACTGTCGGCAGATCAGAGGCCTGTCTTCGTAGATTGTGCAACGGTCGTTCTCGTCGAGTTTGTTGCAGGGATTTTCGATCTGGATATACCAGTCCTCGTCCTCGTCGACATGAACGCTGACGCCCTCATGGCAGAGGTACCATCGGATATCCTCGAAGTCGTCATATTCGTCCGGCGAGTCGATTTCGAAGCAAAAATATTTGCAGCACAAAGCCTTGCATTTGGCACACATATCATCCATCGCGTATCTCCAAACAAATGCGTCCATTCCGTTGTCTGGCGGCATAGCCTACACAAACGCCCGTCATTTATACAGGCCCAGTACATGGCGAGGGCATTTTTTCTTTCACAGACAACCGCTGGCTGATTACTGACAACTCATAAAAAATGCCAGCCGTCTGCAAGACGACCGCCGGGAACATCGAACTTCAGAATAACACAAACCTCCCTTACAAAGATGCTGTCGTGCCGTCGCGGTTGGACTCCAACGCGGCGGTGAACAGGCGGTGCGAGAGGGCCGCTTCTTCCGGGGTTACGCAGCCCGCGAATTTCGAGAGCGGCTTGCCCTGGGCCAACTCATATAAAAAGCCAGCCCACATTTGCTGAACCGCGTCGGAAAAGCCCGTCTCGAAAATCCCGCCGGTGATGCTGTCGAAGGCGGTGTCCACGCCCATATCGACCTGGCCCCACGTTTGCTCGCCGCCATCGTATGTCATTATTTCCAGCAACTTGGGGTTCTTCGTCGACCAGCGGACGGAAGTTTTCATGCCGAGGATTTTGACGTACCACGTATTTTTTTCGCCCGGCGCGATCCGGAAACTTTTGAAAGTCCAGGGGAACTGCTCGCCGGTTTGCGGGTTTTCCATCTCGCACAGCAGCGTGCCGTTGTCCCATGTTTTGCAGGGCACCTTTTGGCCCTTGCCGTCAGGCCGCTCTCGTACGATATTGCTCAGAATGGCTCGGACATTTTTCGGCACCCATCCAGCCCGGAAAGGCACATGGCAGGCGTGCATGCCCAGGTCGCCCAGCACGCCATACTCGCCGTTGACATCGATCATCCGCTTCCAGTTAATAGCCTTGTCGACATTCATGTCGCTGGAATGCAGGAACCCGGTTTCGACCTCGACAATCTGCCCGATTTCGCCAGACTCGATGAGTTGGCCGATTTTTTGCACAGCTGGGTAAAACGGCATTTGACTACAGCAACGAACGAAAACCTCCGGGTGTTTTTTGATACATTCGAGGATCGCGTCGTTGGCGGGCTTGTCGATACCGAACGGCTTTTCGCCCATCAGGCTCTTGCCGGCGGAGATGATATCGCAGTAAATCTGTTGGTGCAGATTGTGCGGCACGGCACAATAAACAGCCTCGATATCGTCATTGGCCAACAGCTCTTTGTAGTCGCCCGTCGTCTGTTTTACCGACGCGAAGTTGTCGGTGTACCAGCTAAACAGCCCTTCGTTCGTGTCGCACACCGCGACGATCTCCGGGCGGACTTCCATCTTCGGCAAGTGACACCACCGAGCTGCAGCACTTGCAAACTCACGCCCCATCAGCCCGCCACCGATAATTCCAAACTTAATTGTCTTCATGTCTGTTCCCTTGTAAGTTTAGAGCAGCTCTTTCTCTGTTTCGCCGATGGCTTCGTCGATCATGTCCAGACCCTTGAGCAGTACATCGTCTTCCATAACAACGGGCGGAGACATTCGCAAAATGTGGCCTGCCGGTATCCAGGCCAAACCCTTGGCGAACGCTTTTTGGTAGACTCGCTTGCCCGCTTCATCGAACGGTTCCTTGGTGGCTTTGTCTTTGACCAGCTCGATGCCCATCAGGCAACCCTTAGCCCGGACGTCGCCGACGATGGGATGCTCAGCCTTCATTTGCTCCATTCGCTTCAGGGCAATCTCGCCGAGATGCGTGGATCGCTCGAGCAGGTTTTCTTCTTCGATAGCTTCGATGCTAGCCAGGGCTGCGGCACAGGCCATGGGGTTGCCGCCGTAGCTGCTGGAGGCCGAGATGGACTCGAAACTTTCCTTGTATTTCTCGCGAACCGCGACGCACGTAACCGGAAACCCGTTGCCGAAACCTTTGCCCATCGTAACGACATCCGGCACGACATCCCAGTGTTCCATGCAAAGCCATTTGCCTGTCCGGGCTGTGCTGGTGAGAACTTCGTCAGCCATCAGGAGCAGACCCTTTTCGTCGCAGTATTTGCGGAGCTTCGGGAAGAAGTCCTCAGGCGGCATGACCGAACCACCCCAACCCTGGATTGGCTCAAGAACGAAACCAGCCACCTTATTCACCGTGCCCTTGGAAATATATTCGTCGTAAAAATCGATATATTTATCAGTATCGATCGACCCGTCGGGCTTGGCCCACATCGGCCTGTACTTATCAGGCCGGGGTACCATGTGCATACCCGGCGCCCTCGTCGGGCCATAGGCTTCAGCCCGGATATGACCCAGCGAAACGCCGCCATAAGTTTTACCATGATAATCATAGAAACAGGAAATCATTTCATAGTTACCGGTAGCCGCTCTAAGTACCCGCTGGCCCGCTTCAACGGCGGTCGTGCCGGAATCGTAGAACTGAAAACCGTTCAGGTCACCAGGCAGAATATCGGCGAGCTTCTCGACGAGACGAGTTTTTATCTCCGTCGTGAAGTCATGACAATTCATCAGTTGTCCCGCCATTTTTTGCACAGCCTCGGTTACCTTGGGATGACAATGGCCCAGCGTTGTAACATAAATGCCAGACGAAAAGTCGATATAGCGATTTCCGTCGACATCGACCAATTCGCAACCCTTGCCGGACTCGAACGCGACGGGGAAAAGTTTCACCTGCCCGGAAAGGCCTTTGAAATACTTCGTGCAGCGGTCGTGCATCGCTTTGGACTTAGGCCCGGGGAGCGTGTCGGTTTTTACGTTTGGCACCTCGTTCAAATCGACGTGCGCCCAATAGTTTTTGCCTGATGCGAATTTCGTCATTTTTGTAACTCCTGTAAAAGTTTCATTTGCGGTTATAGTTTACGATTATAAGAACCACGAATAAACACTAATAAACACGAATTATTTGTTAAAAAACAAGCCGTGAAATACAAATGGATGCAACCATGTAACAGACCAAACATTAGTGTCTATTAGTGTCCATTCGTGGTTCTGTTTTCTGTTGAAACTACTATCATCTCGGCGCCGAGTTTTTCGAATCGGCGTCTGTCTTCGTCTTTTATGCCATCGTCGGTTATCAGTGCGTCCACCTGCTGAATAAACCCATGCCGAGCCAGGGCTGTCTTGCCGATTTTCGAACTGTCAGCCAATATATATGTCCGCTGGGCACGGGTGCGGATTTTCTGGTCGACTTTGGCGATGCTCATGTCAGCTGTGTAAAGTACACCGTCTGGGCCGATGCCGTCGGCACCCTGGAAGGCGATGTCAGCGGCGAACATATCGAGCACAGCCTCGGTCGCCATGCCAGCCAGGTCCGGACTGCCCTTGCGGATCACTCCGCCGAGCAAAACCGTCTGGACGCCCTCGGAAAATTGCAGCTCCGACGCCACAGCCAGGGAGGGTGTGATGACGGTGATGTCGTCAAAATTTCTCAGCAGATGAGCAAGCTCCAGCGTCGTCGTGCCAGTGTCGAGAATCAGACGTAGCCCGGGGCGAATGAGTTTGACCGCCTCGCTGGCGATAGCCCGCTTGGCTGCGAGATTGGCTTGGCGACGCGCGACGAAGTCGAACTCGAAAACCATCCGCTCTGCAGGCACAGCTCCGCCATGCGTCCGGCGAACCAAGCCTGTCTCAGCAAGGTGGTCCAGGTCGCGGCGGATCGTCATCTCGCTGACGCTGAACCGCTCAGCCAGTTCAGAAATGGCGACCTCCTTGTGGCTCTGGAGAATTTCGCCGATAACAGATTGTCGCTGGATAGCCTTCATTCGCTCAAAAAAAACCTTAATTTGTGATAACTTGTGTTGCTTTTTAATTATAATTACCACAAATTAACAAATTGTCAAGTAAAAAAAATTAAAACTTCTTCAAGCCACCATCGCCCAAGCCAGCGAAACCTGGCTGAAAATCGACTCGACCTTCAAGCCGACGGACTCCCCGGCCGAGGGCGGTTAGGCTATGGTTTTTTGCAATTGGCCCGCTCGTTCATAAATTTTCTTAAACCCCGCTTCACAATCCGCCGATCGTATGGTACTGTACAGGTATATATTTCAGTTGGCCTTATACTATATTTTATTCCTATGGTGCAGACAAAATGGCGTCAGGCGGCAACACAAACCGAACATTTCGGGTGTCCGGGTACCGGGTGGTTCGCGTCCTCGGCACGGGGGCCCGCAGCACGATATGGGAAGTCCGTCAAGAGGCGACGGGCCAATCTTTCGCGTTGAAACGCGTCTTGAAGCAGGGCAATGACGACAGCCGATTTATGCAGCAGGTCGCCAACGAATATGAATGCGGGCGGCATATCGATCATCCCAACGTCAGAAAAGTCTACGACCTCCGCCGAGTGCGCAAGCTCCTTGCCATTCGGGAAACGCACCTGCTGATGGAATACTGCCCCGGCAAGAGCGTGCAGGATTCGCCCCCCCGGGCTATGCTGGAAGCCTGCGGTGTTTTCGCGCAGGTAGCCCAGGCCATAGAGACGATTAACCGCGCGGGGTTCGTCCACGCGGACATGAAGCCAAACAATATCGTCGTTACGCCCGAAGGTAACGTGAAAATTATCGACCTGGGGCAGACCTGCCGAATCGGTACCGTCAAGGAACGCATCCAGGGCACGCCGGACTTTATAGCCCCCGAACAAGTCAAGCGCGGGCCGCTTGATGTGCGGACGGACGTGTTCAACTTCGGCGCGTCTTTCTACTGGGCGTTGACGGGCAAGTGCATCCCCACGCTGCTGCCCAAAGCCAATTCGCTCGAACTGCCCAACAACAGCTCCGCGATAACCCCGCCACATAAACACAACAGCGACATCCCGCTCATCTTGAGCAATCTCGTTATGGATTGCGTGCGGGTCGAGCCAAACCATCGCCCGAAAACCATGCACGAGGTCGTCCGCAGGCTGGGCATTGTGCTGAGGCGACAAACGCAGCTGGCGTAAGATTTATTTTGGATTTCGGATTGCTTCACGAACAGACCCCGCCAAAGCTGCTTGCCAGCCAGCCTCTTACGCTTGAATTAAAAATCTTTTCCCGGTAGACTCATCGCACAGATTTAACTCAACCGAAACCGACAGGAGTTATTATGAGCGAAGAAAATAATCAGGCCTCGACATCGGGCAAGTGCGGCAAGGAGCAGTGGATCAAGAGAGGCTTAATTCTCCTGCTGGTTGTCGCGATGGTGGGCGTCTATCTTTACCAGCGTCGCGGGCTGACCATCCGCGGCTGGGGCGAGGACCTGCCCGCTGCACTTAGCCAAGCCAAGGCGGAAAATCGTCCTCTCGTCGTGATGTTCGTCAACAAAATGCAGACCCCAACGGCGCGGACACTAAGGGGGCACATTGCCAAGCCCGGCAACCAAAAGGCCTTGAAAGAAGGCAGATACATTACCGTCATCGTTCCGCTGGACAATTCACTGGACTCTGACCTGGCGTTGAAATACAAAGTCAAAATCCTGCCCACACTGCTGCTGCTCGGACCCGACGGGGTCGAGCTGAACCGCGCGACGGGCAACATCGGCGAGGTGCCGTTCAGGGCGACTTTTCTGAACTACTCGCCATAGGCAAAGTAGTCTCGCAAAAAACAGCTAAACACGAATAGCACGAATTTTTTTAAGTAATTCAAACCGACCGGTTTGAGTAGCTAGTTGATTGGTTAACTAGTTGCTTAGTAAAGAATTACACAAATCTTTACAGCGTCGAAAACCCTTGTTTTCCAGGTCTTATCTGGACAGAGAGCTTTGGCGTATTTGTTTTGTAATCTTTTACCAGTTAACCAGTTAACTAATCA
>QNCB01000041.1 GCA_003644335.1 Planctomycetota bacterium
AGAATTTCCGTCCGCGACGCGGAAGTTTCGCTGCAACTGCCAGACCAGCCTGACCTGCCAACGATGCGAGTGGGCAACCTGGAATTGCAACAGGGCCTAGTCAGCCAACTCGGGCGAGTTACCATGACAGCCTCGCTTGAACAACAAAAAACCGCTGCACCGATGAGCCTGCAAATTTCGTCAGGCCAGCCCAGTCAAACATCCGCTCTCGACGCAGCTTTCCACTTTGCAAATCTCGACCTGTCGCAAATTCCGCTGCCACGCGGGCGACGCTTTCCGCTGCGAAGCTTAGCTGGGCGGTGCGGGGGACGATTGAAGCTGAAAATATCGGACAATCTGCAAGTCGAACAGCTGGACATGGAACTCTCCGTCAACAAGTTGAAGGTTACGCCCACTGGCGGGCGGACCTTGCCGACAATAGACTTAGCTGGGCTGAAGCTTTCCGCCGCGGTGGACTCTGCCAGCGAGCAGATAAATATATCGTCGCTACACGTTCGCCTGCCGGGAGTAAACCTGGCTGGGCAGGCGAGCATCTATGCCGATATCATCACCGACGGTTTTGACGCCGTCGAGCGGTTCGATCTGCGAGGCCAAGTTCAACCCGCCCAGCTCCTGGCCATGCTCAGGGGCAGGGAAACTCTGCCGGGCGGCTTAGCGATGGTCGGCCAGGTAACAACAAAAATAGCGGGTCGGCGCGACGGGGAAAACTTCTCGCTCAGCTCTGCCCTGCAGGCCGACGGGCTGACAATTCGCTCAGGCACGCGGACACTCAAACCCGCGGGCAGGAAAATGAAGCTAGGCCTGGCGGTCTCGATTCAGCCTAGATATAGAGCTCTTGCCATTGAGCTGCAGCAAGGTAGGCTGTCACTTGGCAAGAATATATTCACCGCGACGGGCCAGGTTATCCTGCCGCAAGACAGGCCTGACAACACCAGCAAGACCGGCCTGGCGATGGCGCAACAAATGCTCCAAGCCATCGGCGACATCCGCGCCCGCGGCACGGTCGAGCTGAACGAGCTGGGGGACATGAAGCCTCTACTGCCGCCAGGGGCCAGGGCGAAGATTCATCTCGTCGGCGGGCTTAGCGGCACGTGGCAAATCGGGGGCAGCAGGTTTACCAGGCTAACAGCAAGCCTGCGGGCTGGGACGGAAACGGAGCTTGG
The DNA here is from genome assembly GCA_003644335.1 of Planctomycetota bacterium. Next base: position 1,164 of record QNCB01000041.1, read on the forward strand.
CTTTGGCGACTTGCTGGTAAAGCCCGCCGGGCGGGAGATGGCGGTGGACTTCTCCGCCGTCGCCGAGGCTGAAGCGATGACGCTGGGGGATATTTCGATCGATTTCAGCGTTGGCAAGAGCTGGGCCAGCATCGAGAAGGGGTATGTTCGCTTGCCCAGTCGCGGGGCTACGATGAAAATCGCGGGCGACTTCCAAGCCGTGGCCATCGAGGGTATTTTGGCGTCCCTGCCCAGGTTCAAAACAACCGGCGCGAGCGTTAGCGGAGGCCTGGCGGGCGACTTCTCCGCCAAGCTGACCCAGCGGACAGAGATAGCGTGCAGCGTGGATATGCACGAGCTTGCACTGGGACTGGGCGACGCCTTTGCAAAGTCAGCAGGCAAGCCCATGAGCCTGACCGTGAAAGTCGACGGGCCCGAGCCAGGCCAGGGTGGGCCTTGGACCCTAACCGCCCGGGCAAAAACCCACCAAGCCAGGCTCGACACGCAACTGACGCTCCCGCAGGCCAACGACGCATCGACGGCGACGGCTGTCTTCGGCGGGGATATCGACGATATGGGTTGGCTGGCTGAGGCATCCCCCGCGCTGTCAAAGGCATTGGGCACGGGCCTGGTCAAAGGTAAACTGAACATCGCTGGGCGAGCGAAGCTGTCGCCGAACAAAGCGGATTTCCTGCTGGCATGCAAGTCCGAGAACTTGGCCTACCTGGCCCGGACCCAGGCCCAGCCTGTCGTCAACGGGCCTTTTACGCTGAATATCACTGGCACGCTGGCAAGCAGTCCGTCCGAGCCAAACCTGGCGACCCTGCATCTGCGCGACGTCCAGTCGCAGCTGGGGCAAATACATCTCCTCGCCGACGCTCTGGTCGAGCTGCGTCGCGACCAGGCCCGGCCCGGGGTAACCCTTCTGCCCAGCAAGGCACATGTCTCTGTCTGGACGAACCAGGCCCAGAGCCTTGGCCGGCTCTTGCCCGCATGGAGCCGCTACGCTCCGGCGGGAGATTTCTTCGCCGACCTCATGTGGCAAGGCTCGAGCGAGGCTGGGACTATTACCGCAGCGACGTTTTACGCCCGGGGCTTGCAAGGCCAATATCGCGGCAAGGATGTCTTCCTCCGAGGTACGGTACAGCTGGAAAATATCCAACTGGCCAACGACAAAATAATCGCTGTCGGACGCATGACCACCGACGATCTGGAGTTTCGAGCGGGCAAGAACCATGGTTGGTTGTTGGCGGATATTTGCTCGCCGCTGGCCAGGCCCAGCGGCAAGTTCCACGCCCTGCTGGAATATCTGGACGTGAAGGAAATGACCGATTGGCTGGCTAGGCCCGGCAAGCAAACCCCGCCAGGCCCGTTCGACCAAGCCCGGCAGGATTGGCTACAGGCCAGAGCCAGGGAGGTTATCGCGTCTCTGAAGTCGTCGCTGGGCCAGGCGGATATCAGCGGGAAAATCTCAGCTGAGCAGCTCAACGTCTTTGACGAGAAAGTAAGCCAAAAATATCACACCGAGCAGTTCGAGCTGGACATGTCGCTCAGGCGGGGCAAGGGCGACCTGACATATCTCGCCGGTGTCTGTGGCGGCGGCACACGAGGCCATCTGGAAACGAACATCCTCGACGAATCGCCCACGCTCACCAGCCGAATCGAGTTCTCCGACGTTATCGCCACCGCTGAAATCCAGCCTCAGATTATGCTGTATTTTCCAGGCAATGTGGTCAGCGGGACATTCTCGCGCGACGAACATGTAACCTACCCCCTGCGAGACATGATAGCTGACGCCATCGACCCGCGGTACCGTATCAAGCAGGTCGGCAAGGCCAAGATGGTCGCCACCGACGGAGTGGTAATAGGCCGGGCTGCGCCGAAATTTATGGTGAACGTTTTTCCCAGACTGAATCTCACGAGGTACCCCTACCGCCACATGACGGGCTACTCGGACTTCCTGCCCGACGGCTCAGCCCGGAACGAGATGTTCTTCTTCGGGTCATACGACCTGTATATGCAGGGCGTGACCGACCCGACAAACGCGGTCAATTATACCGTAGGCCTGATTTTGTTCGGCAGCGCCGTCTCGCCCGAAGCACTGCGCGACTGGAAACAAGGCCGGATTCCGATGATAAAAGTACGAGGGAAAATCCGTGACGGCAAGCTCATCGACGACGTGGTGTCCTACCCCCTGCCAAACGAAACGCTGTTCGACGTGTTCCTGAAAAACAGCATGGTCTATCGCGCGTGGGTAAACCTGAGAAAAAAACCCGACGCCCGCCCGCCAGACCTGCCATAACGACCCCTACGACAGGGCTTTGAAATATATTGCTTTCCTGGCGGACGAAAGACGTTTACAATTATCACAAGGCAGCAAGGGTGCTGGCCGTAAAATGAGGTCTGATGATGTCGCAGGAAAACACGCCACAGGAAAATATGTCACGGGGAAACTCGCAGGATATGACATTCGAGCAGGCACTGGCCCAGCTTGAGAAACTAGTCAACGAGATCGAAAGCGGACGGGTTCCGCTGGAAGAATCTATCGCGAAATATGCTCAGGGTACTGGGCTTATTGACAAGTGTCGCTCGATTCTCGACCAGGCAGAGCGGAAAATCCAGTTATTGGCCCGTGGCCAGGGCGACGAGCTAAAACCCGCTGGCGACCTGCCAGAGCAGCCCGGAGAGTAAAAACCAGCTCTGCTTATCCTTTTCATCCATGTTATTTCCACATTGTTTCAGCTTGTCCCCATGCGATGAGACAGGCCATGATAAGCAATCCTTTCCGACTCACATGAGTCTACCAGGGGATGCTCCCACGGCGATGATGGCTGAATGGCATGAATTACGCATCAAATGAAATGACATTTTGCTCAATTTCAGCTCATATACGCAAAAAGGTAGAAGTAGCTAACTTGCTACTCCTACCTTATTTACAACAACTAGCGGGGACAGGATTCGAACCTGCGACCTCCGGGTTATGAGCCCGACGAGCTACCAGACTGCTCTACCCCGCGATCAATTGTCAAATAACCAAGGCGGGAATTCTAGCAGCAAGGCGGCAGGCTGTCAACAGCAGTTATGGAAAAATATAAAAAAATCGATTTTTTTCGCCAGCCAGGGTTGACGCCCAACATATAGACTGGTAAACTCACAACATTCCCATATGTTGTGATACCGTGAACACACGGAGACGCTGGCTATGCAATGCCCCTTCTGCGGCAATGACAAAGACAAGGTTATCGACTCTCGCAGCAGCGAGGGCGGCCAGGTTGTGCGCCGGCGTCGCGAATGTGTCGAGTGCACCAGGCGGTTCACGACCTACGAACGAGTCGAGGAATTGCTCAGGCTGGCGGTGGTGAAAAAGGACGGCTCGCGCGAGCCTTACCAACGCGAGAAAATGATATCAGGCCTCGAGAAGGCGTGCTACAAAAGGCCTATCAGCACAGAGCAGATTCGCCAGACCGTCGAAGCTGCTGAGGAACAGGTCTTCAAAAATTTCGACAAGGAAGTTCCCTCGCGTTTTCTCGGCGACGCTGTCGGCAGGGGGTTGCGTGAGCTGGACAAAATAGCCTACGTTCGATTTGCCAGTGTCTATCGAGATTTTACCGACGTTGGCGAGCTGATAAACGAAGCCCAGGACGTCCGGGCTGACCCGATAGTTGGACCCGAGCAAAAGGATTTGTTCGACTGAAACAATGGAGATATGGATATCATGAGCCGATCAAGGAAGATCGTGGTCAATAAAAGGGACGGCCAGATCGAGGCGTTTGACACTGCCAAGCTGGCTGGGACGCTCGGGCGGGCTCTTGGGCGCAGCGGCGGGGATATCTCCGACGCCCGCGAGTTGGCCCGGGCTATCGCGATATTTCTCGTCCGAGGCAAGCGGAGAGACATACCTTCCACCGCTATATTCGAGATGGGTCTCAAGGCTTTGCAACACGTCGAGATGAGCGAAGCTGCGGAAATACTAGAGCTGAACCACACGCTGCGAAACATTCGGCGGAAACTTGTGCGGGTTCGCCATGACGACGGCAGGCTGACGATGTGGGACAAGAGCTGGCTGGTGGAATTGGCGATACGGATGTGGCACGTGTCGCGGACGACGGGGCGAATCTTGGCTGGCGAGGTCGAGGGCGAGATAATTTCGCAGGACAAGCCCGAGGTATCGCGCGGGGAAATAATCGACCTGCTGAATCGTCGCGTAGCAGAGTTTGGTCTAGCCGACGCCGTGCCGGTCGGCTATGAAACAGTAGGCTCGTAGGAACGGTTTTGTAAACGGGAAAATTTAGTTTGCCGCCATGCCTTGGACAGATTCCTGGGGGAGAATTAGAGGTATCCGGTATTTTTTTGGGGGTCTTCCTATGGAAATTAAAGGTGTCTTCAATTCCCAAAACATCGAGTAAAAAAAGTACCGGACACCTTTAATTCCCCTAATGATTGAAAAATCGGGCGGGTTCAGTATCTGCATCTCCAGCCAATGACCTTCTACGAATATCTGTTGGCCCCCGGCAAGGATGTTATGGCTGAAATGGGAAGATGTGAATTGGGCAGAACATAGGGATTCTCCTGCGAAAAATTATTATCCGGGCTGGATTGAAACCCTGGCCAAAGATATGCCAGAACCTGCGAAGCACAAGAGAAACTGAATTGTTCAAGCTGACCAGCGGAAACATAAAAGCTGTTTGTGATTGGATAGGCAATTCTCCGCAAGTAGCAATGAAACATTACGCTCAAGTTACTGACGGCGATTTCCAGGAGGCTTTGCAAGCTGCCACAGAAGCCAGTGCTCAATACGAATATGACCGCCCGAAAAATACTACTTTTGGGGGGGAGCAAAATCGGGGGCACAAGGGGGGCAAAAACGGGAGCAGAGCCAATCGGCAAGAACCCGCAAGACATGGAAAACAGCAGGACGGCAAGTTCGTTTCGCCCTATATTTATGCTGTAAAATGCGACTCAACAAAAAAGGATGCGACCGTCTGCGAGCCGCATCCACTGGGCCGTACTGGACTTGAACCGCCAGCGGCGGAGGCAAAAAAAATAAGCGAACGCTCCAATATATCAACAATATCTTTGGAATGCTCGCAGCACTGGGCCGTACTGGACTTGAACCAGTGACCTCCTGCGTGTCGAGCAGCGGGCCGCCCGTCGTAACCCACGCAGATGCGCCACTTACGACACCGCCAAACGGCGCTCGCACCAGCGCTCGCACCAGCGACGCGAAACAGGCCATCCTCGCCGATTTGCTGGTAGGCCTTCCCACCGCTACCCGCCGCGAGATTATCGCCACCATGCTCAACGCCGACCGGATCGCCATTGCCAGATCGCTCATCCACGAGGCTCCCGGATAGAAACTACGCTACTTATTGGCAAGTACCGAGGAAATATATAACAAGATGGCTGGTCAAGTCTAAGAGGTTGAACAGAGTTTTATTTTCCCAACGTTTTCTTCATAACACCCCAATTATTCAGAAAGCCTGTTAGGTGTCTGTCTTCATTTTCATAGTCGCCATCGGCTAAAGAGAGTTTTTCAGTCTTAGACAATCCTCTTGCCTCCCAACATGTATTATCATTTCTTACCCACATATATGTCTGGTGTAATTTTTTCGGACCATGAATTTTTTTAAGAAGAGCAACTAATGTTTTAGGGGGAATAACAACACAGTCGATGGTCTTGTGAGCAAAACTTTGCATTACAAACACCCATAAGTCTGCTTTTGAAGCCTTAACCTTTTTTGGATTCAACGTCCACCAACCCCAAGTTCTAAAACTATTATGATGTTCCGACTTCATATGAGTGGTAGTATAATCTTTTGAGTATTTTACCTGCAACGAAACTGTTTTGTTGTTCTTGGAATTAGTTACTAGCAAGTCGATTCCAGTATCTTTGGAAGGAAGCCATACATTATATTTTTTAAAGTGTTTTTCGATATAAGAGCCAACTAAATATTCCCCCGCATGGATTGTAGAAAGTGGTTTCATTTAATTTCTCCCGCAAAAAAGAAGTACCTAAAATACTACTCCACCACACACCTATCCCTAAGATATGTCTTCCATTTTTCAAATATATCGTTTCCATCTATTGAGTCAATGAATTTTTCAAACGTACAGCTAATTGCGTTTCGTTTATGCTGGTCATGCAGCAGCGTCTGGTACTCTGGGATTATATGCTGAAAATGTTTGTTACCAGCAGGGTACAGTGTAATAATGAATCAAGAGGTGTAAGCAAGTTAAATGGAATATGCTCGCTTCTCAGCATGTCAGCATCTCAGTCTCCGCGCTATGGGCGTAAAAATGCGTCGAGGCCTGATTTTGGGTGGGCAGGCCTTGGCGAATTGATGAACCAGCTGGACGGCGTTCTCGACAACGAAGATATTATTACCAACGCCACGACCAACCACGTCGCCTGAGGCCCCTGCCGAACTTCCAATCGAATGCTTGACATCAACGCTGGGTGGGGGGAAGATAATATGTCGGGTGTTACAAGTTCAATAACAATGTGGGAAAATCATGCGTATATGCATTCATCGTGGTAGCAAACAAATTGGCGGAAGTTGCGTGGAGGTTGAAAGCCAGGGCCAGCGACTTCTTGTTGACTTTGGTTTGCCGCTGGATGCTGACGAGAACGGAAGTCAATATCTTCCAAAAGTCCACGGGCTGGATGGCGGCGGGCCGCCCGTCGTAACCCACGCAGATACGCCACTTACGACGCCGCCAAACGGCACTCGCACCAGCGACGCGAAACAGGCCATCCTCGCCGATTTGCTGGTAGGCCTTCCCACCGCTACCCGCCGCGAGATTATCGCCACCATGCTCAACGCCGACCGGATCGC
>QNCB01000042.1 GCA_003644335.1 Planctomycetota bacterium
CCTCGGCAGCGTCGCTCCGCCATGGACTATCTCGACCTGCCCAGCCTGGGCCAGGCCTCTGATATCTCGGCGGACGGTGGCCTGGGAAACCCCTAGCCCCTCGGCGAGGTCTTTGATCGTAACTCGTCCACTCTCATAGACTTGAGATAAAATCGAATCTCTGCGTTGTTCGGTCGTAGCACTCATTTTATTGTGGTATTGTCCTGTAAAACCTTGCTGCGGGCCTGCAAGGTATTGCTAAGTTAGCACGATTTTCTGCACAATACAACAGAAAAATAAAGAAATTTTGAAAATTTTCTGAAAAATAATGCAATATTTTTGTCGATTTAAGGTTGACTATTGCAGTTTTTTTTCATATCCTTTTGGTAGCAGGTATTGTATAGTTACGTTTTTGGTAGTGTTGGCGGACGGTTCACCGCGAAAGTTGCGAAAGTGGATTGCACCATGAAGTTCATGAAGGGCTTGAAGATTTTTTAGATTTTTATTCAACAGCAAAAAAACTACTTCACGATCTTCGTGTGCTTCATGGTGAATTTTGGTCGTGTTGGTTTAAGGAAATGAGAGCATGGAAACGATATTGATGCCGAAGTTGGCTGGGGCGTGTCTGGATGGCACGGTCGTCCGTTGGCATAAGGAGCCGGGCCAGGCCTTCGCTGAGGGTGATGCGTTGGCGCGGGTCGAGACGGAGGTGGCGTTTGTTGAGTTGACTTCGGGGTTGGCGGGGGTTTTGCAGCGGATTTTGGTACCGCCTGGCAGCACAGCGGCGGTGGGCGAAGCGATAGCTGAGATTTCCCCCGAGGGCCAGGGCGGCCAGCCTGGCGGGAATGATGACGACACGAATACACAAGCGAACACGCAAGATACTTCACGGGAGATTGATATGAGTAGCGATAAAGCAGCTGGTGATGTGGTAGCGATTTTGATGCCGCAGGTCGGCAACGATATGGAAGAGGGCACGATTGTCAAATGGCGCGTGGCCTTGGGAGACACCATCGCGGTGGGCGATGTTATTTTCGATGTCGAGACGGACAAGGCGACCATCGAAGTCGAAGCTGACAAGGCTGGTCGGCTTGCCAAGATCGTAGCGGGCGAGGATCAGACCGTACCTATAAAGGAGCCCGTAGCTTACCTCGGCGAGGACGACGCAGCGGTGGACGCTTATATAGCAGCGCAGGCGAAGGCTGATGTAGCACAGTCGCCCCCGGCTGTGAGTGGTGTGGTTGCTGATGTAGCACAGTCGCCCCCGGCTGTGGTTGAAGCGGCTGGTGATGCGCAGTTGTCCCCGGCTGGGGTTGGTTCTTCTGGCGGGCGGGTCAAAGCTTCGCCGGCTGCTCGCAAACTTGCAGCGGAGCTCGGCGCAGACCTGGCGGGCCTGGCGGGGACTGGCCCGGGCGGGCGAATCGTAACGGCGGATGTTTCTTCCGCTCCGCGCAGTGTTGGAGCTGGGCTGCCAGCGGCGTCTGATGTCGCGCCGGCACGGGCTGTGAGCGGGCCTGTCGGCGAGCCTACCCGCACGAAACTGGCGGGCATGCGAAAGGCTATCGCGGCGAATCTTACCAAGAGCAAGCAGAATATCCCGCATTTTTACCTGCGGATTAGCATTGACGCCGAAGCGATGATGACTTTTTACCGCAGCCAAAAGGCCCGGTTCAAATGCAGCGTCAACGATGTGGTGCTGATGGCGTGCGGCAGGGCGATGCACGAGTTCCCCGCTTTCCGCAGCAGGCTTGAGGGCGACGAAGTCGTCGAGCTGCCCTCAGCTAACATTGGCTTGGCTGTCGGGCTGGACAACGGGCTGGTCGTGCCGGTTATGCAGGACGTGGACAGGCTGAGTTTTCAGCAGGTAGCTGGCGAGAGTAAGAGGCTGGCTGAGGCTGCCCGCGGCGGCAAGGTTGAGAACATGGGCAAGGGCAGCTTTACTATTACGAATTTGGGTATGTTTGGCGTTGAAGAGTTTTCCGCAATCATAAACCCACCAGAGTCTGCTATTCTAGCGGTTGGAGCTGCGCGCGAGGCCGTGATAGTTAGAGACGGCGCGATGAAACCCGGCAGAGTGATGACGGCGACTCTAAGTTGCGACCATAGAATTATAGACGGTATGCTGGCAGCGAAATTCGCAGCAAGACTAAAAGAATTGTTAGAAAACCCCATGATTATGTAGCAAATTCGAATATCGAAATCCGAAATCCGAAACAATATCGAATGTTCAAAATTCAAATGTTCAAAACAAAACAACAGTTCAGTATTTGGCATCGTTTTGGATTTTGATATTTCAAATTTAATATTTGTTTAGAATTTCGATATTTGATATTCGGATTTGTTTAGAGTTTTGATATTCGTATTTAGGATTTAAAACATGAAGCATTTTGATATAGCGGTGTTAGGTGCCGGGCCTGGCGGGTATATTGCAGCTCTCAAAGCTGGGCAGATGGGTGCGTCTGTGGCGGTGGTTGAGAAGGGGCATCTTGGCGGGACTTGTCTGAACAATGGCTGTATTCCCAGCAAGGCTTTGTTGGCTCCGGCGGAGTTGATGCACCGAATTTCCCAAGGCCGTTCACTCGGCGTTTCGGTCGATGGCGATGTCAGTTTCGACTGGTCAGCTATTCAGAAGCGTAAGGATAAAGTGCTGAAAAATCTCCGCGGTGGCATCGCGGGCTTGTTCAAAGCCCGGCGCGTTGAGCTGTTTACGGGCTTGGCGAAAATAGACTCACCCGGCAAGGTTGCTGTTACCGATGGTGGCCCGGCGGAGCTGTTTTCCGCGGATAAAATCATCGTCGCCACCGGCTCGGCTCCGATACGCATCGATGCCTGGCCTGGCGATCCGAACCTGGTTTGCACCAGCGACGAAGCGTTGCATTGGCCTGCGTTGCCCAAGCGATTGTTGATCGTCGGCGGCGGCGTCATTGGCTGTGAGTTCGCCTGCATGATGCACCAGTACGGCGTGGCGGTTACCGTGGTGGAAATGTTGCCGACGCTCCTGCCGGGGATGGAAGATGAGCTTGGGCTGACCCTGGCGAAGGATTTCCGGCGGCGCGGCATGGCCATTCACGTCGGCACGAAGGTCGAGAGCATCGTCGCCTCTGATGGCGGGGCTGTGGTTACCATCGCCGAGGCTGGCCAGGCTGCTCAAACTCTGGAGGTGGACAAGGTGCTGGTTTCGATTGGCAGGCGGCCTGTGACGGACGAGATTGGTCTGGAAAACGTGGGCATAACGACCGATCGCGGGTTTGTAACTGTCGGCGACGACATGCGAACTTCAGCGGCTGATGTCTATTGTATCGGCGACGCCAACGGACGATGTTTGCTCGCCCATGCTGCAAGTGCACAGGGCGTCGTGGCGGTGGAAAACGCCCTGGGCCATTGTCGGGTTTACGACTCGCCCGTGCCCGGCGCGGTCTACACTTTCCCGGAGATCGGAGCGGTTGGCTTGACTACCAGCCAGGCCCGCCAGCGGGGTTTGCCGATTTCCATTGGCGTGTTTCCTATCGGGCACCTGGGCAAGGCCATGGCGGTTGGCCATGGCGAGGGGTTCGTGAAGGTCGTGCGTCATCGCGAGACCGACGAGTTGCTTGGCGTGCACATGCTCGGCCATAACGCTACCGAGTGCATAGCTGCGGCGGGTTGCATGTTGCACACCCGGGCTTCCACGAGCGACCTGGCGGAAGCGATCTTCGCGCATCCGACCATCAGCGAGGCGATAAAAGAATCAGCTGAGGACGCCCTGGGCATGGCGTTGCACCTGCCGCCCAGGAAAGTTCATAAGATTACGGTTGAGTGAAAAAGTAATCAGTAATCAGTTGTCAGTAATCAGTAAAAGCGAAAGAAGCGAACCACGAATGGACACGGATAACCACGAATTTTTTTGAAAAAGCAAATAAGCAGAAACAGAATGGATTCCCGCCTTTGTGGGAATGACAAGAAACAAAAATAGAGGCGGCGATGAGCAAGGGATTACAAGAGGCGTTGGGTGTGCTTCGTAGCGTTGGTGGCGTGGACGAGTTGCGTGGTTTGGCGGAGGTTGGTTTGGCGCCGCTGGCTCGGCCTGGCGTTAATTCGCATATTCACTTGCCGCCTAATTTTTCCGCTTTCGATACGGTGGGCCAGGCTGTCGAGTTGGCCCAGGCTCAGGGGGTCGCTCTGCTGGGCGTTACGAACTATTACGACTACGAGGTCTACGGCGAGTTCGCAAGCCAGGCTATTCGGCGGGGCGTGTTTCCGTTGTTTGGGCTGGAGATTGTTTCGCTGATAGCTGGGCTGCAAGCTGGGGGCGTGCGGGTGAATGACCCGGGCAATCCGGGGCGGATGTATCTTTGTGGCAAGGGTGCTGTTGGCGTTGCGGCTCCGTCGGAGCGGGCGGCTGAGCTGGTGGAGCGAATCCGCAGAAACGACACCGAGCGCATGGCCGAGATGACCGCCAAGGTGGCGGAGATTTTCGCCGCGGCTGGTCTTGATGCCGAGGTGGACGACGGCGATGTGATAGACATGATAGTCGCCCGCCATGGCTCGGATCGCAAGAGCGTTGTCATCCAGGAGCGACACATCGCCCAGTTTTTCCAGCAGTTATTTTTCCAGCAGGTGCCCGAAGAATCTCGTCCAGCCCGGCTGGCTGAGATACTAGGCGGGCCTAGCCTGGCAGGGCCTGGCGAGGCGGTGAAAATCCAGGGCGAGATTCGCTCTGCCCTTATGAAGGCGGGCAAGGCTGCTTTCGTGGCGGAGGTTTTTTTAAATTTCGAAGAGGCCTACGAGCTGATCCTGGCCCTGCAGGCGGTGCCTTGTTATCCGACGTTGGCTGACGGGACAAGCCCGGTGTGCGACTTCGAGCGGACGCCGGAGAAGCTGATCGACGAGCTGAAAACCCGCGGGATTCACATGGCTGAGTTCATCCCGCTGCGGAACTCGCCGGAGGTTCTAGGCCAATATGTCCGGGCTATGCGGGCGGCGGGCATAGCGGTCGTCGGCGGGACGGAGCATAACACGCTGGACCTTATAGGTCTCGAGCCGGCTTGTCAAAACAATCAGCCTCTGCCTGCGGATGTGCGGGAAATTTTCTACGAGGGCATGTGCGTCGCAGCGGCTCATCAGTTCCTCGTGCTGCACGGGCAGTGCGGATTCGTGGACGAAAAGGGCACCCCCGCGGGCCAGTTCGACTCGGCGGAAGCGAGAATAAAATCCTTCGCCAAGCTGGGCTTGGCTGTGATTGAAAAGTTTTATCAGCAACACGGCAGAGTGTAGATCCACGAATTTTTTCGAAGAGAAACAGCAAACTACGAAAAACGCGAAAGAACGCGAAAACAAATTATTGTAAAAAAACAAAAACAGCGAACCACGAATGAACACTCATAAACACTAATTTTTGAAAAAGCAAAAACGGCGAACCGCAAAAAAAACATATAAAGCACAAAGTTTTATTTTCGCGTTTTTTCGCGTTTTTCGTAGTTTCAAGTTTCTGTGTATCCGTGGTTAGATTTTTGCGTGAACATTTTGCAAGGAGTTGAGAAGATGGCATCGGCGATAGATTGGCCTGGGTTTGACGCGAGTAATCCAGTGGATACGCTCGTGAAGTTGTCGCACTATTACGGTTCGGATCCGAGCATCGTTTTGGCGGGCGGCGGGAACACTTCTGCCAAGTTGGACGATGGCCTGGTGCTGCTGGTTAAGGGTTCGGGCCATGCTTTGGCTACGATACCAGCTGATGGATTCGTCGAGATGGATCGCCAACAGTTGCTCGCGATTCTCGAGACGCCCGTGCCGGAAGATTTCGACCGTCGCGAAGAGCAGTTTAAAGAGCTGACCCTCGCTTGCAGGCGACACCCCGCCAAGGCCCAGCGGCCTAGCGTCGAGTGCCTGCTTCACGCGATCGTGCCCGGGCAGTTCGTGGTGCATTCCCACGCGACCCTGGCCAATGTCTTGAGCTGCTGCCAGGCTGGTAAGTCCATCGCGGCGGAGCTTTTTGGCGACGATGTTTTGTGGATACCTTACGCCCCCGGCTGGATGTTGGCGAAGGTGTTGGCTGATTGCCTGCGAGATTACACCGAAAAAACAGGGCTGGAATGTCCCAAGGCGTTTTTGATGCAGAACCACGGGCTGACTGTCAGCGGCGACGGGCCTGGGGAAATCCGCGAAAAAACCGATCATATCCTCCAAACCATCGCGGAGTATCTGCGTCGCGAGGCTGTCCCCGGCGAAGCTCCGTTTGGCCTGGCTAAGAAAGTTTCCGACGAACGCGCTGCGGCGCTCACCGGCGTGATAGGTCCAGCTTTGCGAGGCGCCCTGGCCAATGACCAGGCGGACGCGAAACTGCCGATAGTAACATTTGACGACGGCGGCCTGGCCCGGGCTATCGCAGCTGGGGCTGATGGCAAGGCGGTGGCCCTTGGCGGCGCGCTTATTCCGGATCAGGTGGTTTACTGCAAAACTTTGCCGGCGTGGTTCGACCCGGCTGATCTTGAAAACGAGGCCGAAATTATCGCAGCCCTCCGCGAGACTATCGAAAATTATCGCAGCGAGCGAGGCTTTGCGCCGCTGGTGATTTTGGTCGCTGGGCTTGGTATGTTTTCCGCTGGGCCTGACCTGGCGGGGGCGAGCACATCCGGGGCGGTTTATCGCGACGCCATCGAGGTTATGGCCTGTGCTGGCAACCTCGGCGGGGTGAAGTATCTCTCCGAGCAGGAGAGCGTCGACCTGGAAAATTGGGAGTTGGAAAATTACCGTCGGGCGATAGCATCTGGTGCCAAGGCGGGCAGGGCTGAGGGAAAGGTGGCGGTGGTTACAGGTGGGGCGCAGGGTTTGGGGTTGGAGATAGCACAAGCCCTCGCCCGGGCTGGGGCGCATGTGGTTTTGGCGGACATCAACGCCGATGGTGCCTCGGCTGCGGCTGAAGCGATAAACGATTCGCTCGGTAAAAACATGGCAATCAGCTTGGCGATGAATGTTGCTGACGGCGAGTCCGTCGCCCGGGCCATCGCGGCGGTGGTTCGAAAGTTCGGCGGGCTGGACTTGCTGGTCTCCAACGCCGGCGTGCTGCGAGCGGAGAGTGTCAAGACGCAGTCGCAGCAGGATTTCGACTTCGTTACGAACGTGAACTACAAGGGATTTTTCGTCTGCGTGCAGCAGGCCTCGGCTGTGCTGGCAACCCAGCATGAATGTTGCCCGAGCTATCGCAGCGACATTATCCAGATAAATTCCAAGAGCGGTCTCGTCGGCAGCAATCGCAACGGAGCCTACGCCGGCAGCAAGTTTGGCGGGCTGGGCTTGGTGCAGTCTTTCGCGATGGAACTCATCGAAGACGGCGTGAAGGTCAACGCCATCTGCCCGGGCAACTTTTTCGATGGCCCGCTGTGGTCAGACCCGGACAATGGCTTGTTCGTGCAGTATCTGCGAACCGGCAAAATACCCGGCGCCAAAACCCTCGAGGATGTCCGCAAAGGTTACGAAGCGAAAGTGCCGATGGGCCGAGGCTGTCGGACGGACGACGTGATGAAAGCGATATACTACATAATAGAACAACAATACGAGACCGGCCAAGCCCTGCCCGTAACGGGTGGCCAGGTTATGCTAAAATGATTGCGGATTTTTGATTTCGGATTTCGGATTGGAAAACGCATAAAAAAATCGGTAACCGTTCACAGAAAAGAACCACGAATGAACATTAATAAACACGAATTATCGTAAAAAACAAAGTTTACCATGAAGTTTCTTGTTTTTTCTTTCGTGTTTTTCACCGTTTTAAATATCTGTGTCTATCCGTGTTTATCCGTGGTTCTTGTTTTTGTGTGAACGGTTACAATAAATCTGTCTTTGCGTTCTATGCGTTCTTTTGCGGTAAAAATTTTTGAAAGCACAAAAAGGATATAGCTATGACGAACGAATCTACGATACCAGCGACGCAATACGCGGTGCAACTGGTTGGGCCTGATGAGTTGAAACTCAATACCAGCAAGCCTGTGGACAG
>QNCB01000043.1 GCA_003644335.1 Planctomycetota bacterium
CGTCATCGAATATCAACCCACCGGCTGCGCCGAAGACATCCGCAATGTTTGGCGAGTGGCAGGAAAAATACTACAATGAGGTTGGCGGGAATATGACTGGCGACTTATCACATCTTGCGAGTAGTCCATATGATTTTGGGCAAATGGCTGGGCGATATGAGTCCTGGTATAGTACTCCCGCGGGCCTGGCACATGACCGCGTCCAGAAAAAAGATGTACGACACCTGCTTCGGCCCGGCCTGGGCGGGGAGCGATTGCTCGACGTCGGCTGCGGCACGGGACACTGGAGTTCCTTCTTCGCATCCATGGGCTATCAGGTTACAGGGGTCGATATTTCACCCGAGATGATCGCCGCGGCAAAGGTTGAGGCCACGGAATGCAGCTTCGAAATTGCTGACGCCTGCAACTTGCCGTTCGAGGACGGAGCCTTCGCCGTGGCTGCATCAATGGCGACGCTGGAGTTTGTAGCCGATCCCCCAGCCATGGTTCGTGAGATGGCCCGCTGCACAAAGCCCGGCGGAAGCCTCATAATCGGCACGCTCAATCGCCTTGCCCCGTTGAACCAGCAGCGTCTTGCTGAAGAACGCCCACCTTATTCATCGGCGAATCTACTGACCCCGCAAGAGGTGAGAAAACTGCTCCAGCCCTATGGCAAGATACGAATAGCCGCCTCGTCGGTAGAGCCTCGTGAAAAGCAATCCCTAAACGGCCCGTTTATTGTTGCGGAGGTGCGAACATGATAATTCAAGCGGAAGTCAGCCTATATCCGCTGCGAACGAATGAGATCGGCGGCGCGATAGAAAGTTTCGTCGGCAATCTTGAGCAGCAGGATATGAAAGTGGTATCGGGATCGATGAGCACTCGGATTTCGGGCGACAGTAAAAGTGTATTTGCCACACTGGCGGAATCGTTCGACAAGATTGCCGACCAGGGCGAGGTGGTTTTGATAGCCAAGGTCTCCAACGCGTGTCCTCTTGAGCGCGCGGCAGAATAGGAAACGCAAACGATGAACAATGTGCGAATTACGGTACTGGTCGAAAACACCGCTGCCAAGCGCGGGCTGCTGGGGGAGCACGGGCTTGCATTCTGGATTGAACTGGGCGACAAAAACGCCTGTTTCGATACGGGTCAAGGCAAGGTACTTCGCGAGAATGCGGGGCGGCTGGGTATTGACCTGGCCCGGGCTGACGCGGTCGCGCTGAGCCATGGGCACTACGATCACACCGGCGGATTGCCCGATATTTTACACCAGGCCAGGCAGGCTACCGTATATGCGCACCGGTCCGCCTTCGCCCCTAAATACGCCCGTAATCTCGATGGCAGTAGCCGGGATGTCGGCATGCTTTTCCTTAATGAGCAGGACATCAACGAGCGGCACAAACTTGTGCTGGTCGAAGGGCCAACCGAGGTGTGCAATGGATTACAGCTCACCGGCCCAGTGCCGCGAAACACCGACTTCGAAGATACCGGCGGCGACTTCTTCGAGGATACCAAGTGCACCCTGCCGGATGAACTGCCGGACGACCAGGCAGCGTTTTTTGAGACCCCAGCTGGGACAGCCGTTATCCTTGGCTGCGCGCATGCGGGTGTCATCAACACCTTGGAGTACATTCGGACGCTCACGAACAATAGGCCAATTCACACGATAATGGGCGGCATGCACCTGCTCCACGCAAGCCCCGAGCGAATGGATAAGACCATGGACGAACTGCACCGCCTGGATGTGCGGCGTCTGCTGCCATGCCATTGCACCGGCATCGCTGCTATGGTCCGACTTTGGAACGAGTTTCCCGGCAGGTGTGCAGCCTGCCCCGCTGGTACGATAGTGGAGTTCGAAAGATAAGGCCGAGCGCTGACCCGAAAGAAACCATGACTGAGACAAGATATATTTTTGGCCCCGTGCCGTCGCGCAGGCTGGGCCGTAGCCTGGGCGTAGACCTCGTCCCGTTCAAGACGTGCAGCTACGACTGCATTTATTGTCAACTAGGCCGGACTACCAACAAGACCGTCGAACGACGCCAGTGGGTTCCGCTGGGAGATGTCCTGGCTGAATTGAAGCACAAGCTGACCACCAAGCCCGACTATATTACGCTCAGTGGCTCGGGCGAGCCGACGCATTATTCGCGTCTGGATGAGCTGATTGCGGGCATCGGTTCCATGACGGATGTGCCCGTCGCCGTGCTCACAAACGGATCGCTGCTGTGGCGGAAGGAAGTTCGCGACCAACTCATGGCCGCCGATCTGATTATCCCCTCGCTGGACGCCGGGGACAGTGCGATGTTTCAGGCGGTCAATCGGCCGGACAAAAACATCTCCTTTGAGCAAATGCTGGACGGGCTGATCGCGATGCGGGAGGAATACCAGGGCGAGTATTGGCTGGAGGTGTTTCTCCTGGCAGGACACACCGCCATCGAAAGCGAGGCCCGTAAAATTATAGACTGCGTTCGGCGAATCAATCCGGATCGGGTGCAGCTCAATACTGCAACGCGACCCACAGCGGAAGATTTCGCCACGATGGTATGCTTCGAGGAGATGGCCAATTTGGCCGCGAAGTTCGACCCGCCGGCGGAGGTCATCGCCGATTATCGCGGCGTGCACAGCCAAAGTGATTTCCAGGCCGGGCGGGAAAGCGTTCTGGAATTGCTGCAACGCCGACCTTGTTCCCTGGAAGATATCGCCAGAGGCCTGGGCATGCACCGCAACGAGGTTGTAAAATATATCGAAGAACTAGACGGCAAAGGATTGCTGAAAAAGCGTTTCTCCGGGGGAAAACTGTTTTATAGCGGCAAACAAGCCTAGCCAAACGTATCAAAAAGCATATCGCAAAGATGCGTACACATTGGAGTTTCTTCGAAATTGGCCAAAAAAAGTGCTTGGCTGTTGGCCGATAAAGACGTTGCCCCCAACTTCCACCGTCCAGTGATCGTCGATTTTATACTTTATATTAGGGCGAATATAGGCGTCGTTGTCCGTCGGGCTGTAATACGCAAAAAATCCCACAGCCAGGTTTTGGTTTAGCAATTGTTTAGTAACTCGAAGCGTAATCACATGACGGGCTTCATCCCCAGCAGCTGCGCCCGGCGGAAGCGTTCGCATATATTCCTCATGGTTCATCATGATTTCGACATAGTATTGCACCCCGACGGTAAGCTCCCTGGCGACCTGGGGCAAGTCCATTTCATAGCCCCACAGCAGACGAACCTGACTGTTTGGAATCAGCGGGTCTTTGCCGCTTCGGTCTTGTTGCGAGTCGTAATAGGCCCCTTCGAAATTCGCGATACCCCGCCAAAAAGGCCCGCGAATACTGCCGCCGTAGGTGTTCAGCCTGGGGTAAAATGCCTTGTTTTTAGCCATATCGAAGCCTTCGGGATTTTTGTAAAAACCCCAGAACCCGTAGGCAGCCAACTCGTAGCTGCCAAACTTTCGAGACAGCCTGGCTGCATACTCCGCATCGGAAAACCACTCGCTCGGCAGGTCGTCCTGAGTGATTGCATCCCTACCCGCCAGTCGACCCAGATTGCGATTAAAGTAACTAAGTCGCCGGCCTGACACAAATCTACCTGGGTTCATCAGGGGGCTGAACACTAAGTCCACATCTACAAGTTTGCTGAAGGCACTTATTTTCACCGCATCTGCCGGAGCCTTGAGATATTCCAAATCTCGGCCTGTGAAGAACGCCTGCCAGTCCTTCGGGAACTGGTCATTTACGAAAAGCAGATCGCCCGTTCCCCAGGTAAGTATCTGCCGCCCCATCTTCACATCCACCCATTTTAGCGGACTAAAACCAACCCACGCTTCTCGAAAATCGAACCAGCCCCGGCCTCGTCGCAAGTCGATATCGCTGAGATGATTGTCCACCTGGTCGTAAAGAAAGTCGCCCGTAAACTTTATTCTTAGCCAGTCAATATCCTTCTGCCATTCCAGCTGAAGGCGG
The DNA here is from genome assembly GCA_003644335.1 of Planctomycetota bacterium. Next base: position 3,935 of record QNCB01000043.1, read on the forward strand.
GCCTCTCCAATTGAGGCTTGTTTTTCGTGCGGATCATTTTGCGTGCGAACGCCGCCTCGCGTCTCCAGGAAACCGCTAATACCCGCGTCTTTAACCTGCTCTTGGAACGTCTTTTTTTCAGCGGTTTTTTGAGGCTGACTCTCGGCTGGTTCAGTCTCCAGGCCCGGCGGAAGTTCAGGCTCGCCAATCTCCAGGCCGGCAGGCAGCGGCGGCGTTGTTTGAGATTCCCCAAGCCCAGCTGGGAGCGCGGGTTCCTCGGATGCGTGCAGTGTTTGCGTAAACCCAGGCACGACGATCAATGTCAGAACCGCCATGAAAATAGTGGTTATCGTGCGCATCAGTTTTCCAGATACTTTGTGGGAGGCCGGCGCAGATAACGCTCACTGAAGACAGATTCCGGAATACCCGTGTCATATTTCACAGTGGAGTATATAACGTCCGTATATCTGTTTGTCCGCAGATTGGTCATGCGACTTTTCGTAACCGTCCAGTATCCCTGGATTTGTTTCACCGCCTTGGCTTCGTATTTGCGATAGGCCCGGCCTGCCTGGTCGTAGTACTCGGTTTTGATTACCAGGAATGTTTTTCGGTGTATCCAGGTCTTGTAGTAATTGAAGTTAACGCTCTTTGGTTCCTTAGGCGTACTTTTAAGTATGTAGTAGTTCTTTGTGGTTTCGGCCAATTCGTGTTTGTCATATGCGATATTTCGGCCTGATATATCCTCATAGAAAAAGTCGCTGCCGACGAAACTCGTTCGTTTTTCGCTGCCTGCGATACGCTTGACAAGATCAAGATTCGGCAAGTACAGCCAGCGGTCGTCGTCCTTGTCCAAATGCTTCCACACGAGGAACGCCATCTTGTCAACATCGGCGGGCTTGTGGAAGAACACATAGAACTTTTGCTCTCCGGCGAAATACTCCTTGTTTTTAGGTATATTTTCGTCCTGCTTGGGTTTTGGCGCGTCCCATCTCAGGATAGTCATCTCGCGTTGCCGTGTTCGGCCTTGTGAGTCCACGATGTTCATTTTCACTCTGGCTCGGCCATTGGCGCCTTGGTAGTAGGCAGTGAAGTTTGCCTTCTCGACAATCTGGCCCACAGTGAGCTTGTCCGCGGCCTGGGCACACAATGCAAAGATACCGGCACATAGCGTAACTATTATTAGCGATTTGGTTTTCATTTCATTTTCTCCTTGTGTAATTCATATGACTCTAAGGTTCTACACTTTGATCTGCGGGATATCAACCAGCAGAATGGCACGAATGTCGCGATTCCAATTATCGACACCCATGTTACAACGCTCCAGCCAAATGACGAATACAAACTCATTGCAACGGTAGCCACGGCTGTTATGTAAGCAACGAGGCACAACCCACAGTTGCACCAGGCGGATGCCGCGTTTGAATCCTGGCGGAAAAGTCGTTTTTCCATTATGCGAATAAGGGCTGGCAGCAGCATTAGCGTCGCTGCTCCGCTTACTATCAGAATCGCAGCCAGCAGGAAACCGACCGTTCGATACGGCAGTAGCGGTGCCAGCAGCAACGGCGTAAATCCCGCCGCTATTACTATAATGTTGCGGCTAATCGCCCGGGCTGGCTCGGCAAACATGTGTGAAGCTGTGGCTTGCCATGTTCCGTATCGCTCGTGCATTTGACGAGCCCGAACGAGAAAGTGAATCGCGAAATCCACCGCCAGGCCCAGAGTCAGGCTGCTGAGGATAGCAACGGGCATGTCGTAATCTTTGCCGACCAGGCCCACGGCTCCGTAGATAGCGACGATGGTTACCGTCAGCGGGATCATGCTCAACAGCCCCCAAAGTGCGGAGCGAAACAGGATAGTCATCAGCAGGAACACCACAAGAAAACTGCCGGCGAATGCGCGGAGCATACCGACGACCATCTTGTTCTGCCAGGTAACATTTATGTATGTCAGCCCAAACCAGCTAGTCTTCAGGGGAACCGGCGCCGGGTGCAGGGCCAGGTATTTATCGGTCGCCCGCACAACTTTTTCCATGTCTTTATTATCCCCGCTGGTCAGCTGCACCCACATGCTGGCGGTCTGATACGCATCGGCTCCGCTTACGGTAACAAAGTGCCCCAAATCCTGAGGCCGATGTGAAGACTCGAACTGAATAAGACACTCGGCGACGGCCTGGGTGGTGTTGGGGATGGCATAATACTCTACTATTTTAGGGTCATCCACGTTTTGGGCCAGCAGGTCGCGGTGCACCGTTTTGACAATATCAGCCAGCGAATTGCTCTTGCCAACAACCCCACTCGTGCCAATGGCCCGCTGCAACCGTGACTGCCATTTCAGCACATCCGGGCGTTTGAAAACCTCCTGGCCATCGCCGCCGGTGTATTCCAACACAAGATAGGCCATGTATGTTCCGCCGAAGTGGTCGTTGAGAACGCGGTCGGCCACGCGGATGGGGTGGCTTTTGGCGAACCACTTGACCGGGTTGTCGTTGATGTTGATTCGGCTGATTCCGTAGGCTGCGACGACGAGTATCACCGCGGCGACGGCAAGGATCGGCTTGGCCTGTCTGTATGTCGCACCGCCCATCCAGTGCAGGCTTTTGCCAAGCCAGCCCTGCGGCGTCGCATTGGTATCATCGGCCTTGTGGACAGCTCCGAAGTTCTCCAGTCGCTTCGGCGAGATGAACATTACAAAGGCTGGGATGAAGGTTATCGTCAGCACCCATGCGAACATAATGCCAGCCGCGACAAACAGACCAAACACCTGCACTGGAGGAATCGGCGTCAACGCCAGCGATGCAAAACCAGCCGCGGATGTGAGCGAGGTGTAGAGCATCGGAGCGAAGAGTTCGTCCATAACGGCGAGCATGGTTTTTTTGCGGTCGCGTGTGGCTTGGTATTTTTCGAAGAAGTCGCTGATGATATGGATGCTGTCCAGCACGGCGATTGGCATGATGAAAATCGGTATCATGCTCGACATTATGTGGATGGGAAAGCCGCAAATGACAAGTGCCCCCATGGTCAGAATCACCGACACTATCGCGACGATCATCGGGCTGACGACGACGATCAGCTTGCGGAAGAACAGGAGCATGAGCAGGAAAACGACGAGCATCGCAGCGGGTGCGGAAATTGCCATCTGGACAAACATCTCGACGCCGAAAGTATCCTCCGCCACCGGCAGGCCCGTGATGTGGAACTCCTCAGGCCCCTGGCCAAAGGTCGCGATTTTTTTCTGCAATTCGCGATAGACCCTGTAGCTGAGCTTCTTTTCCGTTATCGGCAGGTAAAGCGCGATGGCCAGGCCGTCCTCGCTGACCATCGTGCCGTTGAGAAAAGGCACGCGTAGGGCCTTGGCTCGGATCGCGTTGGCCTGGGCCTGGGTTTTCGGCGGGGTTGGCATTAGCCAACTGAAAACAATCGCGCCGTTGCGAGGCTCGATGGAGTCCACCGTGGACGGGCCTATGACATCGTTTGGAATGACGCCGCGAGGTTTTTTAGCTGCGGCGGGCTGCTCGCGGATGGCGGAGTTTTTTGGCTCGGCTGGCGCATCCAGGCCTGGTATCCCGCTTGGTTCTGCCAGCCCTTCAACGGACGGCTCGCCAGCGTCGTTCCGCTGTTCCTGCCGGGCGGTATTGCCGGCCTCGTCAAACTGCAAGCTGCGAGCGAACCGCGTCAGTTCGTAAATTTTCCCGAGCGACGACGGATTGAACACGCCATTGGGGTCGTGCTCGTTGACCACCCCCACGACGATCATATCGTGCAGGTCCATCCGCTTTTTCATTTCGTCGTGGAAGACGCGAACGGGTTCGTCCGGCGAGAGCATATTTTCCGGATCGGTATCGACGGTGATGCTTGGCAGGAAGCTCAGACTTCGCGAAAAGTTTTTGACGCTCTCGGGCAGCGGCTTGATGAGATGCAACGAAGGCAAGGCCGCTCCCTGCAGCACCGCGATCGCCAGGGC
>QNCB01000044.1 GCA_003644335.1 Planctomycetota bacterium
CGGGCTGTTGCTCGGCAGCTACGACGCTGCGGGGCAGGCCAATATTATGACCATAGGCTGGGGCACGGTCGGCAGCGTCTGGGGCATGCCCGTCTGGACGGTGCTGGTTCGCCCGAGCAGGCACACCTACAACAACATCGAACACACGGGCTGTTTCACCGTCAACGTGCCCGGCGAAGACCTCGGCATGGCCTGTGCCACGTGCGGCTCTAAGAGTGGACGAGATATCGACAAGTTCGCCGAGTGTGGCCTGACCGCTCAGCGGGCCTCGACCGTCTTGGGGCCTACCGTGGAGCAGTGCCCGATTGTCTATGAGTGTCAGGTCGTCCACCGCAGCGATGTGCTGCCCGAAAGGCTGGCTGAGGAGATTCTTTCCGGCGCGTATGTCGATGGCGATTATCATCGGATTTACTTCGGGAAAATCCTGGCTGCCTACGCAGCTCCAAACGCAGCTGAGCTGTTGGGCTAGCGGACGATGTGGCGACGAGCGACCATCTCGGCCTGGCTGATAGCGGCGGCGTTGAGTTGCCCGGCAGCGGTGCCTCTGCAAGACGACCCGCCGGTAGCTTCTGGGCCCAAGGCCGGGGTGATTGTCGGGCGGATTACGCCAGCTGAGTTGGTGCGGGCTGATACGCTCCGGGCGGTTTCACGGGTAAGCGGGGCGAAGTTTTCCCCCGCGAGTTTCGACGCCAAAACCGGCGAGTTTCGCTTCGCCAATATCCCCGGCGGCGGAGCGTGGGACATCTGCTTTACTACGATTGACGGGCGAGACTACGAGGGGATAGATCTGGAATTCGTCGGTGCCAGGCTGGACAGACTGGCCCAGCTGCGGCGGAAATCGTTGGGGCTAAGCGGGCGGGACGCGAAAAAACCGCCGGCGCAGTTTTTGGCCCAGGACGTGCGAGCTATCGAAAAATTCGTGCGAGACTGGCAGGATTTTCTGGACACGCGACGCGTTTTGTACATCCAAGGCCAGGGCCAGCGGGCGACGTTGCTGGTGGAACTTATGCGGACGCGAGACTTCCACAAGTCGCGACAGGCTGGCGGGCCAGGCCAAGTCGTTTGGCGAGTCGAGCTTTGGTACATGCAGAAACAGGGGGGTGGCTGGGCGAGATTGGCCAACGTGGAAAAACTCCTGCGACGCCGGCGATGTTCGCTCGCGGAGTTGCAGCGGAGCGTAGCTATCGAATATTATCCCCAGCTCTCCGCCAGCCTAAACGACGCAGGCCAAGCCAAGCCCATAAGGTTCACCATCCCCGACATAAAAAAAACCGACCCAACAAGAGGCCGACCCGCCAAAGCAAAACTAACCCCAAAAACCAAACCCCACATCCTGGGCCTGGGGAAATAGTTGACTGGCGAATTGGTTGATTAGTTGACTGGTTACGTGGCTTGGACGTCTCGTCCATGCGTAGCATGGGCATCTTGCCCATGTTTTTTGTTTTTTTCTGTATCTTTCCCGCGAAGCTTGTCCTCGACCCGATCGGGGAGCGGGAATCCATTCTTTTTCTTTTCTGTTTTGCTTTTACTGGTAACGGGTAACCTTTTTTCTCTCTGCGTTCTTTTGCGGTAAACTTTTTCTTTTTTTCCGTCGAAAAAAAATCGAATACTTTTAGATGTTTCCGCAGGATTTTTACTTGAACTGCCGGAAAAAATGTGTATCCTGCATCTCTACTTTCAAGCTGACTACCGCATCGGAAGCCTGAAAGTTTGCAATCTGCGGGCGTAGCTCAGTGGTAGAGCGTCACGTTGCCAACGTGAATGTCGTGAGTTCGAATCTCATCGCCCGCTTTTACAAGCCCCGATGTCACCAGGCGTCGGGGCTTGTCATTTCCTGCCAACTCTTGAAATTTCAAAGGCTTGTGAATCCCCCCCTTTTTTGTTTTCCCTTGCCCGGTGCCGTGGATGCGGTTTTTGCAGCCGCGATATCGTCAAGCGTGGTTGCAAACACCGCCGCACCGGGGTGATTTTCAGTTACAGTTTACAAACTGGCTTGGCTTGGCGAGGCGGCGGCTTGGGGGACGCTGGCGGATAGGCCTTGCCTGTCCATGCCCTCTTGGAGCTTTTCCTTCATCAGCCTGCCGAGCTTGAACTTGACGGTTCGCTTGGGCGGCACGTGAACCCGCTCGAGAGTTTTTGGATTCTGAGCTGTGCGGGCAGCTCGCAGTTTGGTCTCGAACACGCCGAATTCGCGAAACTCCAGCCTATTGCCCCGGCCCAGCTCTTCGACAACCTCGTCGAGAAACAACTGAACGATCTGCTTGACCTTGACTCGCTTCTGACGAGTCTGCTCAGCAATGCGGTCTACCAATTCTTTTTTCGTTACCGTATGCATATTATTCCCTTTCCACGCTATCAGCCAACAAAGCCAGCCACAAAATCAACGCCACTCCAACTGGCAGGTTTCGAACCGCCATCAGGATAAGAACTTATGCTAATCCATTTCACCCGCTCATGCAAGACTATTCTCAAAATGTTCAACTGCGGCACGGGTCAACAGGGCAAACAGGGTAAACAGCAGTCCACGGATTACACGGATTTTTAAGAAGATTACACGGATTGTTTTTATCAAAAAAAATCCGTGGTTATCTGTGTCTGTCCGTGGTTCGCTGTTTTTGCTTTTTCACAAAATTCGTGTTTATTAGTGTCCATTCGTGGTTCCTATGCCATGAACGGCTACGAAAATCACGACCGGTACGGGCCTAGCGGGCGATATTCGAGTTTGCATCGGCTTGGCATTTGCCCGTTTTCCTCGAATATTCTCAGCTCGTTTTCCTCTGCCAGCCAACACTCCGGCAGGTAATAATAGTCCTGAGGCCCGACCGTCCAGAATCGGCCCAGGTTGTGGCCATTGAGATACAACAAGCCCTTTTTCGAGCCATATATTTTCAGGAATAACGGAGCCTGAAGCCCGGCTGGGTCGTGCTTGAACTTTACATTGTACCAGCAACTCTTGCCGAGAATAGGCTCACCGACGGTAACTTCTGGCAAGGCCCAGGGGCGATAGCTCCAGGGCATGCCAGCGGAAATCGGCTCGACTAACGAATGAAACTTCACCCCGGCAAGGCAGTCGATATCCACGTCGCCCCAGAGCAGCATGCGGACGGTATTCTTGCCCCTTTTCAGGTCGGCTCCGAGGGTTACGTCGCCCCAGTTGTTCCCGCCAGACGCGAAGAACCCCAGCGACCTGTCGTTGCAAAAAACCGCTGCGTGGTGTCCGCCCATATCGGCGAAACTCATGCCAACGGGCTGAACCTTTGACAGCGTCAGGTCAACCTCAGCCGACCAGACGGGCTGAGATTCCAGCTGCTCCATAAGATGCCCCAGGTTCCGCGGGACGATTCGCCTAGGGAAAGACTCGCACTGCTTCAGCCGAAACTTGCCGCACTTTAACGGCTTGGCGTCGTACACGTGGCCAAACAAACCCTTACGCTGACCAAGCCTTTCGCTGCTGTCGAATCGGCCCAGGTTCTCCACCAGCATGACGAGCGCGTTGGCACCTTTTTTGAACTTGGCCCGGATAGGCTCGCGCTTGGCTCCGTCGCCACGGCCCCACACGCCAATCAGCCCGCCATTGAGATACACCGACGCGCGATCCTCGCAGTCGGGCAGGAACAGCTGACAGACACGCTCGCGAGGCTGGTCTATATCGATGCGGAACCAGCCATACGGGCCAGTCAGGCCCAGCTTGGCCATGTCTTTGGGGCGGTCGAGTTTCTGCCATTCGAGTTTTTTGGATATCGGCTCGGGGCAGATGAACATTCTCTTCCAGTTGCCCAGCTGCGGGGGGTCGGTCTTGGCTACGCGCTGGACGGGGGGAGCTTTTACCTTCTTCAGTTCCGAGCCTGGCTCAGCTAGCGACAGCGTGAAATAATGCGTCGTCTTTTTGGGCAGGCGAATGTCCTCTGCCAACTCGCCGACGAACTGGGGGCCGAAGATTATGCTCTCTTCCACGGGCCAGGTTCGCATTGCCAGGTCGCTGTTGACGACGATGACCCGCAGGCCCTGGACATCGAATTCCGCGGGAGTGTCATCAGCGGGGATTTCAATTTGCGTCTCGACCCCCTCGACGCTTATCACGCCGCTGCACTTGGCCGGGCCGTGGAGTATCAGCACAGCGCCGCCCTCTTCGCCGAATATACCCAGGGGCATGAGCGAGCAATAGTCGAGTATCTCGCCGCTGGGCAGCCTCATGTCGAAAGGCAAGGCCAAGGCTCCGAAAGTCCGCAGGTCTACGGAAATTTTTCTGCCGTCGGGCAGGGCGACGGTCAGCTGCAAGACGTCTTTGCGTCCGTTGTTGGTTACGATAACCCAGCTGCCCGTCGGGCCTGTGAGAGTCGAGATATCCGTGGCGTCTACGATGCAAGCCGGGGCCGGGGCCGGTCGCGTGGCTGCGAAATACGACGCCATCGAACTGGCCAGGACGTTGACAAGACGGGTGAGATAGTATTTCGGCGTAAGTCCGCCGCCCTCCGCTACCGGTGCGTCGCAGTCGTAGCTGGTGGTGTAATAGGCATCAGCCCGGTCGGCCCGTCGCCCCGCAAGCAGGCCGAAGTTCGTCCCGCCATGCCACATGTAATAGTTGAATTGGCTGCCACAGCCCAGAATCTCCGTCGCCCGCCTGGCCAGGGCCTGGTCGTCGCGACTGTTGTGCGCCTGGCCCCAGCAATCAGCCTGGCCCGTGTAAAATTCGCTGACCAGCAGCGGCGCGTCGGGCTGATGATGTTTCTGTCGGCGGATGGCTGGGATAACGTCCCACCCGTTGACGCACTCGATATTGTCCGGCACGGCCGGCTCGCTAGCGATGGGACAACCCGTCGCTGGGTCGTCGGTAACGTTGCAATTGATGATCGGTACGGTAAAGCCGCTCCGACGGAACATCTGGTTGATGAACTCCAGGTAAGCCAAGCGGTCAGGCATGGTCGTAGCCTGGTATTTGCTCTCGTTTTGGATAAGGATTATGTTGGCACCGTTGGTAACCTGGAACTCGCTTAGCTGGGGGAGAATCCTCGAGAAATATTTGTCGAAATAGTGCGAGTAGGCTGCGTTGTTCGTGCGATAGCTCATGCCGTTCTTCCCGGCCAGCCAGCCCGGCAGCCCGCCGAAGTTCAGCCCAGCTCCGACGAAAGGCCCGGGGCGCAGAATAACGTACAGCCCCATTTCCTCAGCGAGGTTGACGAACTCGATCACGTCGTTTTGGCCTTCCACATCGAGTTGGCCTTCGACAGGCTCATGGATGCCCCAAGCCAGGGGCGTGCTGATGCAGTTCAGCCCAGCGCGCTTGGCCTGGAGCAGGCGGTCTGCCCAGAGTTCCTCGGGGATGCGGAAGTAGTGCATCGACCCGCTTACAAGCCAAACCCTCTTGCCATCGATAATGAAACTACGATCGTCGTATGTTACCGTTGCCATGGTTTTTCCCTTGGCCAGGAGCCTTACTTACGTTTCTCGATATCCCGATACACTATAGAAGTTTAAGTTTACAGCCTAGCCTTGCAACAAAAAACCCACCATGCCCCGACGAACAGGCCTGTTCCCAGCCAGCCAAATTCGCTGCCAATGTCGCAAATCATCGCCTGTGTCTGCGAGCATAATTCCTGATATATTCGTCGGTTATATCGCTTTGTTCTTATCGACCCCCCTGCTATAGACCCAGCTGAGCCTGTTTTGTCGCTCGAGAGAGCTGGCACGCGTAACATTGTCCCTGCCAAGACATTACGGTTTTTTTGCGAAAAAACACTATTTTTTGGTTTTTCCGCGCGCCAAGTGTGAATGCGTAACCGTTCAGGGGCACATCATAAAAAACACGCGAAAGAACTCGCAGAACACAAAGAGCCAATTGCCTTGCGAGCAAGAGAGATGGGCGTTACAGGACTCGAACCTGTGACTTCTTCCTTGTAAGGGAAGCGCTCTAGCCAACTGAGCTAAACGCCCTTTACTGAACCCAGGCCACGGGCCTTGCTGCCCTGTTGCTGGCAGGTTCGGGGGCCGATGGCGATATTCAGGCGGGCATTGTAACGACCAAAGCCCGGCCTGACAACCGTGAATAACACCACGAATGACATTTTTTTGGCAGGGCATGACAATGTGTGCGAAATTAAACCCTGGTCTTACCATTGGGCATCGTGTGCGGGCATAAAACTGGTTGGTTACCCCGGGCAATTTCGGATTTTGGATTTCAGATTTCGGATTAAGCTAGTCCGTGAAACAATCCGAAATCCGCAATCTGAAATCCAAAAAATATACGAGCATTTGATCGTGATTTGTTGATAATCGGTAAGCTGAACCCTACGGGCAAAAGTAAATACAAAATACTCCACGAAATGGTGAGAAAAAATGGCAGGCACTGGACATATCGAAAAAGCGTATTCGTTGGCGGCGGAAAGTTACGCAGCTTGGGGTGTCGATACCGAAGCTGCGGTCGAGAAACTTTCCCAGATCGCAATCTCTCTGCACTGCTGGCAGGGCGACGATGTGGGCGGTTTTGAAACGCCCGATGCCACACTGGCGGGCGGCGGGATACAAGCTACCGGCAACTACCCCGGCAAGGCTCGCACGCCCGATGAGCTGCGGGCGGATATAGAAAAAGCGCTGAGTCTTATCCCAGGCCGACATCGGCTGAACCTCCACGCTATCTATGCCGAAACCGGCGATAAGAAAGTGCAACGCAACGAACTGGCCGCTGAGCATTTTGCAAGCTGGATCGACTGGGCGAAAGTCAACGTCGCAGGCCTGGATTTCAACGGCAGCTTTTTCTCGCATCCCAAAGCTGACAGCGGTTTCACGCTTTCAAGTCGGGACGAGGGCGTCAGGAAATTTTGGGTCGAGCATGGTATCGCCTGTCGAAAAATAGCGGAGCAAATGGGCCTGGCGATGGACAGCCCGTGTGTTACGAACGTCTGGGTGCCGGACGGGAGCAAGGATATTCCCATCGACCGCAAGGGCCCACGCGAGATTCTGAAAAAGTCGCTGGACGAGATATTCGCCGAGCCGATCGATCCGAAATTCAACCTCGACGCGGTGGAGTGCAAGCTGTTTGGAATTGGCTCGGAAAGCTATGTCGTCGGGTCGCATGAGTTTTACATGGGGTACGCCCTCGAAAATAAAAAGTTGCTCTGCCTGGACGCAGGCCATTTTCATCCGACGGAAGTTATCTCGGACAAAATTTCATCCGTGCTGACGTATACGGACGAGATTTTGCTGCACGTCAGCCGAGGCGTCCGGTGGGACAGCGACCATGTGGTGATTCTCTCAGATGAGCTTTGCGCGATAGCCCAGGAGCTTGTTCGCGGGGGGTATCTTGGCCGAGTTCATATTGGCTTGGACTTTTTCGACGCCAGTATCAATCGCATCGCAGCCTGGACTATCGGCACGCGTTGCATGATCAAAGCCCTGCTGCTGGCGATGCTCGAGCCTACACAAACTCTCCGCGAGCTGGAAACCTCGGGCGACTTGACAGGCCGACTTGCCATGCTTGAGGAAACCAAAACGCTGCCGCTGGGAGCTGTGTGGGATTATTATTGTCTCAAGAACAACGTCCCAGCTGGGCCTGCCTGGATAGATGAAGTCAGGAATTACGAAAAGGCGACCCTCGCAAGTCGTGCGTAAGATGACAGCGCGGGTCATAGTTTTTTTGTAACCCTTCACGGTTTTCTTCAGCCCGAAGCTTCGGGTCGGGCTTTTCGCCCAAGGGGTTAACGATCTCGCCGCAGCCGGCATTGCTCTGGTTCGCCAAAGCAATGCCACACAAATACATCC
>QNCB01000045.1 GCA_003644335.1 Planctomycetota bacterium
CGCGTGGATTCGCCAGCAGGCTATCGATAACAAGGAAGAAATTCCGCTGAAAGTCGAAGGCCATACTGTCCACTTTGATGGCTACTACGACCAGGCCCGCAAAAAGGACGTTACCAAATATCTCGTCCCCGAGGAAGAAACACTCGACGCCAAGCTGAACCAGATTCCGCGCGACGAAGGTCTGAGCGAAATTGAAGACCTGCAACGCGGCAGCTATGCTGGGCGAACCATGTATGTTCGCTTCTTCTGCCTCGGCCCGGTCGGGTCGGTCTTCGCGATTCCCTGCCTGCAAATTACGGACTCAGCCTATGTTTGCCATAGCGAAGATTTGCTGTATCGCAAGGGCTATGAACAGTTCAAAGATCTCCCAGCTGGGGGCGAGTTCTTCAAGTTCCGCCATGCCACCGGCGAGGTTGACGACCGAATGACCAGCAAAAACTGGGATAAGAACCGCGTCTACATGGACTACACACGCAACACCGTGCTGTCCGTCAACACGCAATACGCGGGCAATACCGTCGGGCTGAAGAAGCTCTCGCTGCGGCTGGCTTTGCGCAAGGCTGACCAGGAAGGCTGGCTTGCTGAGCATATGTTCATCATGCGGGTCAATGGCCCAGCTGGGCGCAAGACATATCTCTGCGGCGCGTTCCCAAGTGCGTGCGGCAAGACCTCGACCGCTATGATCCCCGGCGAAAATATCGTCGGCGACGACCTGGCTTACTTCCGCGTAATCGACGGACAAGTCCGAGCTGCCAATGTCGAGAACGGCATTTTCGGCATTATAACTGATGTCAACGCCGACAACGACCCGGTGATTTGGGATGTGCTGCATAAGCCCGGCGAGGTTATTTTCGGCAATGTCCTGGTCGAGGACGGCAAGCCTTACTGGCTTGGCATGGGGCAGGAAATTCCCGCCCAGGGCCAAAACTATTGTGGCCCATGGAAGCAAGGTCAGCTAGGCCCGGACGGCAAGCCCACCACGCCAAGCCATAAGAACGCGCGGTACACCGTGGAGATGAGCAGCCTGGCAAACGCCGACCCGGACTGGGACAGCCTGACGGGGCTGCCCATCGGCGGGATTATTTATGGCGGGCGAGACAGCGACACTTCCGTGCCGGTTCGCCAGGCCTATAGCTGGGAACACGGCATTTGCACGATGGGTGCGACGCTGGAGTCCGAGACCACCGCTGCTACCATCGGAGCTGAGGGCGTCCGCAAGTGGAATGTTATGAGCAATATGGACTTCCTGTCCATGTCCGTCGGCAAGTATATTAAGAACAATCTGGATTTCGCCAAGGATGTAGAGCGGCCTGGGGTTTTCGGCACGAATTATTTCCTCAAGAAGGACGGCAAGTTCCTCAACGGCATGCGGGACAAAGCCGTCTGGGTAAAGTGGATCGAGCTGCGTGTCCATGGCGATGTTGAAGCTCTCGACGCGGCGTATGGCTTGATTCCAAAGTACGAGGATCTGCAGAAGCTGTTCAAGGATGTGCGGGATCAGGAATATACCCAGCAGGATTATGTGGATCAGTTCATGATTCGCGTGCCGGAGTGCCTGGCCAAGCTGGACCGCATGGACGAGATATTTGCGACGGTGGAAGAATGTCCCCAGACCATGCTGGACGAGCTGGCAGCCCAACGCAAAAGGCTGACAGAACTCCAAGCCGCAAAGGGCGACTACATCAGCCCGCTGGATTTGTAAAAACGCAGCTGGGGTTGTTGATGTAGCACAGCCGCCCCCGGCTGTGAAAATTTGTAATATCGTGGCAGCCAGCCCGTACGGGCTGGCTGCCATATTTTTTTGGATCGCAGCGAGTAGCATTTTTTGAGCTTGTCAAAAAACTGCAATCGCTTTTTGTCCGAATCACGGTGAAGCAGCTATGTATAATACTCCCCAAAAACTGGGCGCTGGGCTAAGGTACATTTGTCGTCTTTACCGAAGGAAGTATCGGGAGACGAACAAATGCAAAACAGACGACGGAAACATAATGCAAAATTCAAGGCTAAGGTGGCACTGGCGGCAATCAAAGGTGGCAAAACCATCACCGAGCTGGCTAGCGAGTTTGAGGTGCACCCCAGCCAAATCAACAAGTGGAAAAAACAATTACTCGACTCGTCGATGAAGGCATTCACCAGCCGATCGGAGCGAGACCAAAAGTATCGGGAGCAACTCACCGACCGGTTATATCAGCAAATCGGCCAGTTGAAGGTAGAACTCGACTGGCTCAAAAAAAATCTGGACTTGACGATTGAGCAAAAACGAATGGCTATCGAACGCGACAATTTGAAGATTCCCCTCAGCCGTCAGTGTGAGCTTCTTGGCCTGGGACGCAGCAGCTTGTACTACCGCCGTCGGCGTCGAGCGTATCGGATCGACCGGCTGCAAGGACGAACACGCCGACCGGCGGCGAACCAGGCGGGCATTAACGGAAGATGAAATCGCCAGGTTACTCAAGGCGGCAAGGCTTCGCCCTCTGGCTGAACCGGGGCGTCCTACCGTGCGGAAGCCCAAGGACAAGCGCAGGGGCCGAAGCACGTGGTACAAGGCTGAGTTGACCTTCGAGATGCTCGATGCCGCCTACCAGCGGGGCCGGGATGTGCTGGCGGATGACCTCACTCGCATGGCCGAGTTGGACATGCTCGGCCGGCAGCGCGAGTTGACGTACAAAACGCTCGTCCTGACCGGCCCGCGAAAGGGGGAACTGGCCAGCCTGACCGTCGGACAGATTGTTCTCGATGGCCCGCATCCGTTCGCTGAGCTGTTGGCTAAGGACGAAAAGGCCGGTCGTGGGGCGAAGATTCCGCATGCGCAGCGACCTGGTGGTCGATTTGAAAAACTATCTCAGCCAGCGTCTGCGTGTGGAACAGCAGGATGCCATACGATCAGGCGAGACAATGCCGATGCGACTCCCGGCGAACATTCCGCTGTTCACCGTGCCTCGCGACTTCATCAAAATATTTGACCGCGACATAGCCGCCGCTGGGATCGCCAAACACGATGAACGTGGCAGGGTAGTAGATATTCACGCTCTCCGTCACACCTTCGGCACGCACCTCAGCAAAGCGGGCGTCACGCCGCGTGTGGCCATGGCTGCGATGCGACACTCGTCTCTCGATCTGACGATGAATATTTACACCGACCCGGCACTGCTGGATACCGGCGATGCGGTCGATGCACTGCCGGCCTTTTCGACTAACAGCCCCGTCGCCCTTCTCGCCGGTAACAAGGCCTGAATCCTTGCACGAAAGCTTGCACGTGATTTCGGGCGCTTGTACGAATCCTTGCACGTACGGCAGGCTGGGGAAGACAATTGCTGTCATGCCGTGGCAAAATCAAGAGCTGGCCATACAATTCTCAACCAATGATGATTCGTCATAAGCCTTTAACACTGCGTAAGAAAGACGCCTCCTGGCAACTGCTGTCACCAGGAGGCGTTATTGTCAAAACAGCGGGCGATGAGATTCGAACTCACGACGTCCAGCTTGGGAAGATGAGAAACGCGCCATAACGCTTGACAGGTAAGCAAGTTACAACGCGTTTTTCAGGGCTTTTTGAGAGTTTCAATTGGTTAACAAGTCACAAAGCGGTCAATAACAACTCGGTATCAAGTGACGACAGACCCACTTTGTGACCCATTATTTCAGGATTTCCAATTAATGGTCGCCAATTCCAACTGGGCCAAACTGCCAGATACAATCAAGTCTGGTATATTCGCGATTCTCGGCGGGAGCATAGATTCACAGAGGCTTGGCATGAGCTTGTTCTCGAAATGGCTGTGGCAATCCATTGGAATGTTTTGAAAAATCTGAAATCTGAAATTTTATAGCAGAATCCTCTTGCAATCTGGGAATAGATTCCCACAATGCAGAGCATGATATCACGCATCTACAAACAACAGATTCGAGACAAACTTAGCAAATTCCCAGCCGTTGCCATTCTGGGATCCAGGCAGTGTGGTAAAACCACGCTCGCACAACAGTTCAATGGTGTATATTTCGATATGGAGACCCAGGGCAGTGAGGCCCGACTTGACGCGGAATGGGAGACACTTGCGGCGGGGAACAAGCTCATCGTCATTGACGAGGCCCATCAGGCTCCCAAGGTGTTTTCTCGTCTGCGGGGAACCATCGACGCCGACCGCAAACGCAACGGACGATTCCTGTTGCTGGGATCCGTTTCGCCAGCCCTTATGCAGAATGTATCCGAATCGCTTGCCGGGCGGATGGGACTGGTCCACATGACACCCTTTATCATGCCAGAACTCAAAGCTGGTCAGTTGGATGATCTGTGGTTGTGCGGCGGATACCCTGACGGCGGCATCTTGGAATCACGCATGTTCCCCCAGTGGCAGCGGAGCTACCTTGAGATGTTAACTACACGAGACCTACCCACATGGGGTCTGTCCGCCAAACCCCGACAGACCATGCGGCTGCTGGCAATGCTCGCCGCCATCCATGGCCAATCACTCAACGCCTCCCAACTTGGAGCTTCTTTGAGCTTGGACCACAAGACGGTCTTACGCCACTGTGATTTCCTGGAAGGAGCATTTCTCATCCGGCGGCTTGGCCCATACTTCACCAACATAAAAAAACGGCTGGTCAAGACCCCACGCGTTTACTGGCGAGACAGCGGCCTACTCCATTCGCTGATGAATGTGGGCGACCTCGAACACCTTTACCGTCAGCCTTGGCTAGGCCATAGCTGGGAAGGTTTCATCATCGAGCAGACCTTGGCTACCATCGCAGCCATCGGCAAATGCGTCCAGCCATTTTTCTTCCGTACATCCGATGGCCTGGAACTGGACCTTGTCCTCGACTGGGGCACCGAGCGTTGGGCGATCGAAATCAAGCTTACCAGTAACCCTTCGCCAGACATGATCGACCGCCTGCACAAAGCTGCCGACATGATCGACGCTGACAAACGCATCCTCGTCTGCCGCATCGCTCGAAAAATCGAGAATGAAAATTTGCTAGTCATAAACCCCACGGGATGGATCAAGGA
Source organism: Planctomycetota bacterium (assembly GCA_003644335.1). The sequence goes on from QNCB01000045.1 coordinate 5,003, forward strand.
AATCTGTTTTCTCAAGTAGAAGGATGTAGGCATAGTAAAAACAGCGGTAAAACGCAAAATGAAAAGAAAACCATCGAAGGGCCGGAAGATAAAAAAGATTTCGCGTCTGCGAAAGCCCGAAGACATGCCATTGGTCCGTTCACGGAAGAACCAAACGAGCGACCCGACTGACCCACTTTGCTTTTTTCGAGGCTTTTTGGGGAAGAATTGAAAAAGGCCAAGTTTCTAACTCGACCATTTTCAATGGGTTACAAAAAGCGGGCGATGAGATTCGAACTCACGACGTCCAGCTTGGGAAGCTGACATTCTACCACTGAATTACGCCCGCAACCGTTTTCACAATACGCCAAGGTTGTCAGATCCAATCCGGCGCCAGGCCAGGCTGTGAAAACCGGACTGGTATTCTAGCTCTGCGACAAATGGATTTCCAGCACAAACTTCTTGTTGCAGCAATCGTCTTCGGTAATCAGTAATCAGTGAAAATTGGATGCCACGGTTGCGATGTTTACAACCATGTAATCTTTTGAACACACTGTTCGTATTCAATGTTTACATGTCCGCAAACATCGCAGACATGGCGCCGGGCCAATCTGAAATCCGAAATCAAAAAACCGAAATCGAACCGTCGGGCAGCTATGTTTGCATCTAACTCGTGGGCAGTGTCGCTACGTTTGGTTTACGCGCAGCCAGGGTTTCGTCAGGCCTGGTTACAGGCGTGGTTGTCGGATAGGCTTGGAATGCCCGCGGGTCAGCCTGGGCCTGGGTAGCCAGGGCGATCATCGCGTCTATGAACTCGTCGAGCGTTTCCTTGCTTTCGGTCTCGGTCGGCTCGATCATCATAGCTTCGGGCACGATCAGCGGGAAATAAACCGTCGGCGGATGGAACCCGCGGTCGATCAAGCCCTTGGCGATGTCCACCGCGTGGACGCCCAGGGCAGCTTGTCGGCTGGCGGAGAAGACGCACTCGTGCTTGCAGGTCTGCGGGTAGGGCAGGTCGAAATACGGCATGAGCTTCTTGCGGATGTAGTTGGCGTTGAGCACCGCGTTTTCGCTGACCCTCTCCAAGCCCGCCTTGCCCAGCATGAGAATATACGTGTAAGCTCGCAGGATAATCGCAAAGTTGCCGTAGAATGGCGCGATATAGCCTATCGAGTCAGGCCTGTCATAGTCGAGGAAAAACGAGCCGTCCTCACGCTCGCAGACGACGGAGATCGGCAGGAACTTTTCGAGTTTTTCGCACACGCCGACCGGGCCCGAGCCAGGCCCGCCGCCGCCATGGGGCGTAGCGAAAGTTTTGTGCAAATTCAGGTGGCAGATATCGAAGCCCATATCGCCAGGCCTGCACTTGCCCAGCACAGCGTTGAGGTTCGCCCCGTCATAATACATCAGCCCGTCGACGTCGTGAACCATCTTGCATATCTGCGCGATTTTGGGATTGAAAATCCCCAGCGTGTTTGGGCAGGTAAGCATCACGCCAGCGACATGGCTGCCCAGGGCCTGGCCCAGCGCGTCGATATCCATTACACCCTCGGCGTCGGATGGCACGGTTTGCACCTCGTAGCCCGCGATGGCGGCACTGGCGGGGTTCGTGCCATGGGCGCTGTCGGGGATGAGGATGGTGTCCTTCCGGTTGCCCTGTTGGCGGTGATAAGCAGCCATGATCATCACGCCGGTCAGCTCGCCATGGCTCCCAGCCAGGGGTTGCATCGTGAAGGCAGCCAGACCACAGATTTCGCGCAGCAGCATGTCCATATCGTACAGCACCGCCAGGGCGCCCTGGACGAGCATTTCGCCCGTCGAAAGTTGTGGCAGCAGCGGGTGCAGCTCGGCGAAACCGCTCAGCCTGCATACCCGCTCATTGATTTTCGGATTGTATTTCATCGTGCACGAACCCAGCGGATAAAAGCCCGTATCCACGCCGAAGTTTTTGTTCGAGAGGTTCGTGAAATGGCGGACGACGTCAAGCTCGGAAAGCTCGGGCAACTCCGCGGGAGCCTGTCGCAACAGCCCAGCAGGCAGCGAGGCTGGGGCGCTGATATCGTTGCTTGCCAAGCTCACGCCGCGTCGGTGCGGCACGGATTTATCGAAAATAAGTTTCATAACGATGCCTCCAGAACATGCGCGAACATGTCGATTTCTTTTTTCGTTCGTTTTTCGGTTATCGCGACCATCAGGGCGTTTTCCATTTTCGGATAATATCGCACCAGCGGGAACCCCGCAGCGACGCTTTCCTGCAACAGCCTGCGGACCACACGGTCGGCGTGGTTTGGCAGGTCGAGGACGAATTCGTTGAAGTACCATCGGGTTGGGAAGGTGAGTTTCACGCCGGGGATTTCCAACAGTCTTCGTTGTGCGTACCAGGCTTTGTCCGCGCAAAGTTGTGCAACTTGGCCAAAGCCAGCCTTGCCAAGCAGGCTCATGTAGACCGTCGCGGTCAGGGCGCATAGGCCTTGGTTCGTGCAGATATTGGACATTGCTTTTTCCCGCCGAATGTGTTGCTCGCGGGCCTGGAGCGTCAGGACGAAGCTGGGTTGGCCATTTTTGTCGAGGGTTTGCCCGGCGATTCGGCCTGGCGTTTTGCGCATGTATTTTTTTCGCGTCGCCATGAATCCCAGGTAAGGCCCACCGAAGCTCAGGGGCAGGCCCAGGCTTTGGCCCTCGCCGGTTACGATATCCGCTCCCATCTGCCCTGGCGTTTTCAGCAAGCCTAGCGAGATTGGATAGACTGACGCGATCAGCAGCGAGCCG
>QNCB01000046.1 GCA_003644335.1 Planctomycetota bacterium
CCAATACGTTCGCCATAAAAATACCTCTGGTGTAGTAACTGGTTGATTAGTTGACTGGTTGATTGGTTGTTTATGTAATCTTTTCCCAGTCAACCAATCAACCAGTCAGCCAAATACTATCTAAACCTGCATCCGCATGGTTTCTTTGTAGGCTTCGATGACCTTGTTTCGCACGCCCATGAGCAGCTTGAAACTCAGATCAGCCTTGGCTATCTGATTGACCACCGGCAGGACGTCATTGGTCTTGCCCGCTACCAAATCCTGCATGGCTCCCGCCGCGGTCTTCTGCTTGGCGTCGACGTTGTCAACGTAAGCCTTCATAACGTCGCCAAAGCCCGGTGTCTTTTTGTCCTGTGGCTTGTTCAGCCCGGGAGCCTGCATCGGCCTGATGCCGCCGGCACCACCCACGCCCGAAATACCCGAAATTGAAAAAATACCAGCCATCGTGCACCTCTCTATCTCAATAGTTCCAAAGTTTTTTGCAAAACCCATTCTCTCTCAACGGGTCAAAAGTTCTATCCGACATATTCCGTTTATCTCAATAGTTCCAGCGTTGTGTTCGAAATATCCTGAAATCGTTTCAGCACAGCCGCCGAGGCCTGGTACGCCCGCGTAGCTGAGACCATGCTCATCATCTCGACCGGCACGGAAACGTTGGGCATGGTAACGTACCCGTCCTTGTCCGCGTCGGGGTGCCCCGCCATCATCACCCTTTGCAACGGCGTGGTCGTGTCAGCTATGGGGTCGCCAATCTCGACGCCTCCCAGCTCGCCCTCGCCCGCGGACAATGCAAGCTCCAGCCTGCGAAACGCCGTGCCGTCGCCCTTGTCCGTCGTCTGTGCGTTGGCGATGTTGTTAGCGATAACGTTCATTCTCGCAGCCTGTGCCTGCAAGCCCGAAACCGCGATGTCTACCGACGAAATTGAATTGATATTACTCATGATTCACCTCAAAACTTGTCCCGCATAGCCAGTTCCATTTGCTTGTACACCTTGTTTAGCATCCGGAGATATGCTTTTTGTCTGGAAGCCGTTTTTATAAGTTCGCCCATCTCGACTTCGATGTTCACGTCGTTGCCCTTGGCGTTAAGCGGCGTATTGCCAGGCTGAAAAAGCTCGCCCTTGATACCCGCGAGGTCTTTTTTGCCAGCCCCGCCCGACGTATCCAGCGCCTCAGCCAACATATCCTCAAACTTCACCGCGCTGCGACGATATCCCGGGGTCTCGATATTGGCGATGTTGTTGGCGATAACCTTCCGCCGGAGGTCAGAGGCCCGAAGCCCAGCCTCCAGCACATTTACGATGCTCGACTTACCGACCATGTCGATTCTCCTTCCAGCTGAAAATGTCCGTCCTGACGATACCGGCGAATCTTATCCCGTAACGTGCGGTCGGAAATCCCCAGCAACTTGGCTGCTTTTACCTGGTGCGAATTTGTCCGCTTGAGGGCCTGGAGCACAGCCTGGCGTTCGAGGTCTTGCAGAGTGAGAACAGACTCCGCCGCTGTTTCGGCGACCAGCTCGCCCTGGGTTTCCTGCTCGCGAAGTTCGCCCACAAGATGCGGCGCGTCGCTTAGCGACAAGACCGGGCCGCTGCCCAGCACCAACGCGGTGCGAATAATATTGCGAAGTTGCCTCACATTACCAGGCCAATCGTATTGGCCAAACATCGCCAACATCGCGTCGTCCAGCCTGGAAACGCTCCGCCTGGTTTCGTGTGCGTAGAGGTTCACAAAGTGCCATATCAGCTCGGGGATATCTTCCGTCCTGTCCCGCAGAGACGGCACGCTAAGTTGCACGCCGCGGATCCGGTAGTACAAATCCTGCCGGAAATTACCCTTGCTGACCTCGCTGGCCAGGTCGCGATTGCTGGTGCAGATAATCCGCACGTCAACGTTGACCGACTCGCTGCCGCCCAGCCTTTGGAAGTCCTGCTGTTCCAACACGCGGAGAAGCTCAGCCTGAAGACGCGGGCCTGTTTCAGAAATTTCGTCCAGCAAAAGCGTGCCGCGATGAGCCAACTCGAATCGGCCCTTCCGCTGAGCGTGCGCGCCGGTAAAAGCTCCTCTCTCATGGCCAAACAGTTCGCTCTCCAACAACGACTCGCTCAGAGCTGCACAATTAACGCTGACGTAAGGCCCATTGGCCCGACGAGACGAACGGTGCACGAGATGCGAAATAAGTTCCTTGCCCGTGCCGCTCGGGCCTGAAATTAGAATTGGCATGGAGGTCTGAGCGACCCGCCGGGCCAGGTCGATGGTTTCCATCAGGGCTTGACTTTGGCCTGCGATGCGGTATGGCGATTGGCAAGTGTCCTCGTTGGCCTGGGCAATCGCAGCCTCACCGCCGGGGAGAAGTTGGTCGAGCAATTCCCCAAGCCGGGCTGATTCGACAGGCCGAGTGAGATACTCGCTGGCCCCAGCCCGCGTAGACGCCACAGCACAGGGCACGTCCCCAGCCGGGCCAAGAGCGACCAACGGCATGTCAGGCCTTTCGCTGCACAAGTGCGAAATCAGGCCCCAGGCCCGGTCATCAGCAACGTCGACCTGCACGAAGGCCATGTGAAATCGCTGAGTGGCCAGCCGCTGGCGAGCTTCCCGAGCGTCGCTGGCTATGATGCCGCGAACGCCGCGAGAAGCCAAGGCTGGCAGGATGCTTCTGCCGATCTCATTGGCCTGGCCTGCTATCAAAATGTCATATGACCGCGTTTCAATCATGTCGTATAAATCCGCTCTGCTAAAATCTATCTGCCTGCAATGGGCGAGTCAGCTCGGCCTGTCGCCTGGGGGGCTTTCGTGTTTTCCCGCAAAACTTTTTTCGCGTCTCCAAGCGTCCGCTTGGGTCTGACCTGGGCGAGCCATTCCAAAACCCGCTGCTGATTCTCCGCCAACATGCTCCACGGAGAATCTGGATACTGCGAAATCAGCCGACGCAAAAGTTCCCTCGCCTCAGCTGGGTTCGTCTCGGCGCGACAATTAGCCAACTGATACAGCACCCAGCCTGCGTCAGCGTCCGAAAGTCCGCCATGCTTTAGAATCTTGTCGTACACCTCGTAAGCCTGGGCCTTGGAACCGCTCTTGTACAAGGCGTCAGCCAGGCCTATCGGATTGGCTAGCTGGTCGCCGGCTGCGTCGCGAAGTTTGCGGAAAAAACCCGCTGGCAAAGGCTTGGGGGCAACTTTAACCTGCTTGGGCTTGGCTGCGACGACAGGCTGAGGGGCTGGAGCTTTCACAGGCTGGGGCGCCCTGGCAGCCTGTCGCTTCCGCCGAAGCTTGTCGCTGGAAAGAGACATCGCGTTTAGCTTGTCCACCAAAGCCTGCATCTTGCGAGACTCCGCGTCAGCCTGGCTGGGAGGCCTGTAGTTTTCACCGAACAACTGCCTCATGCGACGATCGACGCGCGAGGTTTTTTTGGAAACTTTAGAAACTTTCGCAGTTTCCTCAGCCTGGTCAACTCCGCTGTCGTTGGCCTGGTCAGGCCCAGCTGCTTCAACAGCCGTCAACGACAAAACGCCAACCAAAAATGTCAACAAGCCCGCGCGGGTCATTTGTTCTCTCCAGTTTGCTCGGCGTTGGCCCTGGCGTCGTTTATAACAGTTGGGGTTTTGTCCTGATCTTTAATGTCCGCAAAGGCCAGGGCAGCCTTGTTGTACTGCTTCTTTAGAAGGTATGCCTCGCCCAGGGCGTTTGTTATCTGTCGACGAATTTCCGCGGAGCATTGCGACTTGAGGATTGGCTTGAGAACCGAAATAGCCTGGTCCGGCAGATTGAACTTCACGCACACATTAGCCAGCTGCAACGAAGCGTCCCACAAGTCAGGCCCAGGGCGGAGATTCGGCAGGATTTCCATCAGCAGATTCCTGGCTGAGACATAATCCCCCGAAGCTATATGACACTTGGCCAAACCAATGCCGATTTTCGATCGAAGCTTCTTGTCGCCCACCGCGCCGAGTTCCAGGCGAAGTATCGACCGGGCTTTGTCCACCAGGCCCATCGAGCGGTGGATTTCCGCAGCGAGAATAGCTTTGCGACAAGACTGCTGGGCTGAGAGTTTCTCGCGCGACAGCAGGGCCAACACCTTGATAGCCTCGACGAAATTTTCCTGCTGAATGTACAGCCTGGTCAGTTCGCAGATGGCTGGGATACGCACCTCTGCACCAGGCCGACCAAGAAACCCGCGTCGGTAGGCCTGGGTTGCGACCTTCAAATTGCCGCGCCTGGCTTGGGACTTGCCCAGCATGAAATAAGCTTCGACATACTCCCGCGGGTTTGGCTCATCGAGCATAGCGACGTACCGGGCCAGCCATTTGGAAGCCTTTTTATAGTCCTTCAGCCGAAAATAACATCGCCCCGCTCGCAGGGCTGCCTCAGCTCGGCTGGACGCGGAAAGATTGCGATGCGAAAGATTCTCGTGCGCCTTCGCTGCCCTGGCTATTTGGCCAGCTGCTTCAAGCGACTCGCCCAGCAAGAGGTAAACCTCCGCCACGCCGGGATGGTCGGGGTAGAGGTCCAACAGGTCCATCATATCCTTCCGCGCGCCGGGATAGTTCATCATCGACATCTTGATTTTCGCGCACCTCAGCAATGCCAGCGGAGCAACCTTCGACCGCTCGAACCGCCGGGCGAGAATTTGATACTCACGGTCAGCTGCGACATCGTCTCCGCTCCACTGGCGAATCGCCGCCAGTGCGAAATGACCCTCGGGGTTTCTGGCGTCGCGTGGGTATCGCAGGAAGAAAAGCCGCCAAGCCGAAACAGCTTCGCGTATTAACATGTCCCGCTGAGTCGAAATCGTCGCCAACCGCATCGGGTCGTGAACCAGCGTTTTGTTCAGCGTAAATCGACTGATTAGCCCGATCATGCCAGCTGCTACCTCGTTGAGCTTTTGCGGCGAGATAGCCCGGAAATGTAAAGAGATAGGCCTGCGACGAACCTTCGGATCGACGTTGACCCAGGATATTTCCAAGCCAGCCTTGTCGCAAAACTGGTTCAAAACCTCGCCCGCCGAAACGTGCGAAGCTGTTATCGCCCATCGGCCGGGCTGGCCTGGAACTTTGCTTATTTTAAGCTCAGGCCCAAGAGCTGCGGGGTTCATCAGCCCCTTGCCCTCAGCCAATATCCCGCGCAACTCGGCCTTGCCCAGGCCCGCGAACGGATCCTTCGTCAGATTGCCAGGCCAGCGGATAAACCTATCCACCGTCTTTAAGCTACGAACCTTGCTCGTCAGCGCCCGGGCGATAAGAAAATGACAATCGCTCTGCAACGGCAAGGGCCTTTCCATCGCTCCCATCGCAGCGATGCTACGGTAGGCGTACTTGCGGGCATCGAGGTACTTGCCCTCCGCCAGATCCAGCCTGGCCTGCTCGAAAGACGACACCGCCCGGATAATCGGCGAGGCGCTGGCGTCGAGATTGGCAAGCTGGGCCTTGGCCTGGTCTATCTGAGATAGGCCTATGCGACACTGGGCGATGCGCAGCAAAAAATAATCGCACACCAGTTCGTTGGCTGGGTTAGGCTTGGCGTTTGCCAGCAGTTGACTAAACAGCGGGATCGCAGCAGCGAAATCCTTCCCTCGCCAAAGCTTCTCCGCCTTGGCCCAGGAGACAACCCTGGGCCGGGCTGGCATAAGGTCCGAATCGCCGACGTTTTTTTTCTCCCTGGCCTCGGGCTTGACCACAGGCTGGGCGAGCACCTGATACGCACTGGCCTGGCGGGGACTTAGACTCTGGGCCAGGGGCTCGACCGTGCGGAACGTAGGCTTGGGAATAACCCCAAGCATCACCGCTACAACCAGAACCACCAGCACGGTATTAAGCACCAACAGTCCCTGGAGCATCAGCATCTTCCTACTACGACGCCGACCCGTCGGGGTGCCAGCTTCCTGTTTTTCACTTGCCTCAGTCGTCATGTTCCGCATGAGCCTTTCGTAAAACAGCAATCGTTCACATAAAAATCTGAACCACAGGTACAAAAAGTTGTCAGTAACCAGTTGTCGGTAATCAGTAAAAGCAACAAATCGTTTTCGCGTTCTTTCGTGTATTTCGTAGTTTGTTTTTGCTGTTTCTGTTTCTGTTTCTATTTCAAAAATTAGTGTTCATTCGTGGTTATTCGTGGTTCCAGCCTGGACGCTCGGGCAGCTTCGCCCGTGAATGTGCAATATCCGTGCCAAAAGTCCGAAAAACCAGAATAGCCCAAAATACCCCCTTTTCCTCAACAATAGGCCCAGCCTGGCGACCATACCACATAAGACACCACCAGCCACGTATGTTTTTTATGCAGCCTGTGTTCAGATATTTGCGCACCGAAACGGATAATTCTGCCACCAGGCCGGAAGAATCTGCCGGAACTCGCTGGAGGTATTTTCCGCAAACACCAACCTATTTTATGAAAATAATTTGTTACCACTTTCATGGCAAACACTTACGCTTTTATGATTATTAAGATTATTCCAATGGCACAGGCTTTGCAGGTTATTCCGCCAGTTGCGTTTATAGCGAGAATTCGATGACACTGGTAAATTTGGCAAAAACGATATCGCACCCAAGCCAAGCCAAGGCTGGCAAAACAGCCAGCAAGGGCGTGCATGGCGTGCGTCCAGTCAATGCTCCCCACCGAGCTGGGCGAGACAAGCCTATCAACCAGGGCAAGCCCAGATATGTCCGCTTCAATGACAACGCCCAAAGCCCTGTTTTGAGCAAAAATGGCGAAAAGACGGGCGAGCAACTTAAAAACCCTCAAAAATCCGAAAAACCCAAGACAGCCCACCCTTTTAAAGTATTGGTCGAAGCGGGCCTAGCCAATCAGCCCGCCGAGGCTATCGAACATCAACCTGCTGTCAGCATTCAAATTGGCAACGCAGGCCTGGCCAGCGAAACTCAATCCGCCCCCGCCAAGCCCGTCGCCCGAGCAAAGGCTGGGGAAATATCGCAGACGTTGTCCTCGCCGAGCCAAGCTGACCCCGAGCAGGCGAAAACAACCGCTACAAGCCAGGCCGGCTTGGCCAAGCCAGATACGCAAGCTGCCGCTGTGGAAAATAAAGCGACGCAATCGCCTGCCGCCAAGCCAAGCCAACCTGCCCAAGCAAGCTCCGCGATAGCTGAGACGCAAAGCGAAGCTGCCAAAGCTACGCCGACCAAAGCTGCGTCGGGTCAAATTTCCGCCTATCGTCAGGTGCAGCAGTTTGGCCAGGCCCAGGCCGACGCAAGCCAAGCTGTCAAACCCGCCCCAGCTACAAAACCCACCTCAGCCCCAACTGGCAAACCCGCCCAGGCCGACACGGCAGCAAAACCCGCCCAGCCAACAGGCCAAGCCATCGCAAACATCGACGTCGCATCTGAACTCACCCAACCCGTCGAAACTGTCCAAGCGATTGGCGCGACAGCCGCAGCCGGGGCTGGCACACAACTAACAAGCAATATCAGCCAGGCCAACTCCACCGCCATGATCGAACAAATCACCGCCCACGTCCAAGCCTCTCGGGACAACCTTGGCCAGGAGATGACGATCAGGCTGGACCCGCCGGAGCTTGGACAGGTGAATATACAACTCCGCACCGCGGGCGACGGACTCCAAGGCCTGATTCGGGTCGAACACGCCCGGACGCTGGACGAACTTATCCGAGACATGCCAACCCTGCTACAAAAGTTGGCTGACGCGGGCATCGAAGTAAAAGATATCGAGCTGCGGATGAAC
>QNCB01000047.1 GCA_003644335.1 Planctomycetota bacterium
AGCCAAGTTAAAACCCGCAACCAAACCAGCCAGCAAAGTTACCGTTGCGAGCAAGGCTGAGGAAATAAAAAAATCCGTCGCCAAAAAATCCGTCGCCAAAAAATCCACAGCCAGCCAACCAACCACCGCTGCTACCAAGCCAAGCAAGACTGTAGCGTCGGCCAAGGCAAAGACAGCGCCGCTGACGACGGACGAAAAACGCAGGCTGGAAATCTATTGGCAAGGCCCGCTGGAAATCAGGCCCGTCGGTACCGTCCCCATGCCCGACCCAAAACGGTTCAAAATCCTGGGCAAGGGCAAGCGGATAATTTTGGGAGACACTGCTTCAAACATGACCTGCATCTGCAGCGAGTTTGAGCTGCAAAACCCGCGAACCACCGCGTTTTTCCGAGCGGACAAGAAGAACAAAAAACTCGTCTACCTCACAGTCTCCGGCGAGGAACTCATAACCACCGACGATTATATCCGCTGCGAGGTCAAGGATGTGGACGGTGGGAGGAACGTCAAAACTCTGTTGGTCGGTCATGGCCAAACTCGAACGTTCGACGAAGACGGCAAGAGTTTCGCGCTGAACCCCGAGCAGATCGACGAACCTGAGCAGAACGCCCGCTCGTATGACAAGCGGGTAACCTGGGACGAAAGTGCGCAGGTCGTGTTGGATTTGTTGGAGGTGCAGGCCGGTGGGGACGCGGCGAAAAAGCGGCCTCGCTTGCGGAAAGTTATCGCCAAGGGTAATGTCGAGGTGTTGATAATGCCCGAGGACAAAGCTGTTGGCGAGGTTACCAACTATCTCAAGTGCGGCCAGGCTGACGTGGACTTCGACACCACGCCGGCGGGGGTGTCGTACTGGAAAACCGTGCAGGTCAGCAGGAACTTCACGGGCCTGATGAACGGCAACGCTATCGTCGCAAAAGAGGCGACTATTTTCTTCAGGCCACCCGCTAAGAACGCGACGCTGGCGAAAAAATCCGGCGACAAAAAAGACAAGTCCGACGAGGCCAGCAATAAGATGCTCTCCGGCGATCTGAAGTTTGACCCGTCCGATGTTTCTCGCGTCCTGGCCGAGGGCGGCGTGCGGATATGGTACAAAAACCCCGAGGACCCCACAGCTCCGGAATCTCGGCTGGAGGCCCAGACGCTGGACACCCTGCTCGAGCCGGGCCCGGCGGGCAAGCAGAACTTCCGTGGCACAATAACCGGCAAGCCAGCCAAGGTCTCCCAGGGCGGCAATCTTATCGAGGGTAATGTTATCAAGTTCAACAATGCCCGCGAGCTTCTCCAGGTGGCCGGGCCGGGCAAGCTGAAGTTTATGACCCGCCGCGACCTCAACGGCAACGAGATTCCGACGCCCAGGCCTATAGACATTACCTGGTCGCGCAGCTTGCTTGTTGACGGCCAGGATGGCTATGCCGTTGCGGATGGCGATGTTGATGTTCTCAGCGAAAACGACTCCATGCAGTGCAACCAGGCCAGGCTTTTCTTCGAGAATAAACCCAAGACTGAAACCGCAAAAACGACGCCGGAAAAATCGACCAAGGCTGGGCAGTGGAGTTCGCTCGGAGCGGGTATGCCGTCGTTCCGCCGGGTTACGCAGATCGAAGCCCATGGCGGCAAGGGCGACGAGGACATGGTGCTGATGCGGAGCAAGACCATGAACCCGCAAAACCCAGCCTGGCTGCAACGGCGGATCGAGATGCGAGGCGACGTGCTGATATTCAGGCCTCCCGCCAGGCAGGCTGAGGGCAAGGGGGCTGGGACGCTGCTGGTGGAAGATTATCGACACCCCGTCGCCCAGGCCAAAGCTTCGGACGACGGTACTCCCGCGGGTAAGTTGGAGCGGCCCAGTCAGAGCGCTTTCAAATGGCAGGATCGGATGCTTATGAAGCAGGGCGACCGCCGAGTTACGCTCTGGGGCGACGTGCAGATGATGCACCGCAGCGGCAACAAGGTACTGAAACTCGCCCAGGAAGAAACCGAACCTTGGGGCAAGCTGACCTCGGGCAGGCTGGTCTACCTTGGCTGTGAGAAGATGGACGCCTTTTTCGCCGAGCCTACTGAAAAGGCCAAGGGCAAAGATGCCAGCCCAGACCAGGCCAGCACAGGGCCTCAGCTCGGTGCGCTGAAAACTTTCAAAGCGGTCAAGGACGTAACCTTTAAGTACGACAATAATCTCATCGACGGGCAGAGCATCGAATATTTCGGGCCGAGCAAGACGCTTATCATCGAGGGTTTCCTGCCGGGCGAGAAGAAGTACACTCCCGCGCATTTCGAGTTCAGCGATCCTTCGACCGGGCTGTCTCGGAGTTTGGACTGCCCGCGGATTATCGTGCGAAACTTCGGCGAGCCTAACGAGACGTTCAAGCTCGACCGCATGGAAGGCAAGGGGTCGCGATAGTGGCTAGGCGAGTCAACGCACAAATGTTCGCCCTGCCCCACAGCCCCGTTGAAGTGCTCAGCGTCGGCGGGGTGGAGTATGGGCTGGAGCGTGTGTTCAAGCACGACTTCTGGGCGGCGACATGTTTATACGTTTCGTCGGACGCCAAGGCCAGGTTTCCGCGGGTGGTGGTGAAGTTCGGCAGGTCGCAGAGTTTCGCGGGCGTGCCGTTGGTCTGGTCTGGCAAGCTGTTAGCTGACCACGAGCAGGCTATCTACGACAGGCTCGCTGGGCTTGCGGGCGTACCCGCGTGGGTTGGCAGAGTTTCGCCGACCTGCTACGCTATCGAGTACATCGACGCCAGGCCTTTGGATCATGTGGAGACTCTGCCGAGGGGATTTTTCGACGACCTGCGGAAACTCTTCGACGCCATTCACGCACGTGGCGTAGCCTATGGCGATGCGAATAAGCGTTCCAATATTCTGGTAACCCGCGACGGCAAGGTCGCGCTTGTGGACTACCAGATATCCCTTGCCACCGCTGAGAATTGGCCCTGGCCCGTGCGTCAACTCGCCCAGCGGTGCGTAGCTTACCTCGCAGCTAAGGATATTTATCACCTTTACAAACACAAGCGCAGGTTGGCGGGGGACGAGCTGACAGCTGAGGAGGAAGTTCTCTCTCGCGACCGGTCGGGCTTGCACAAACTTCACCGCAAGCTCACCAAGCCATACCGCGCAGCCAGGCGGGCGTTTCTCCAGAGACAGTTTTCCACAGGCCGACTCCTCAGCCCATCAGCAGGCCTGGAAGATCACCATCAGCCCGAAAAAGAAACCTGGCAAAAACAGTAAATCCGCAATGCGGCACAGTCGCCCTCGGCTGTGTTACATGATGGAGATAATTTTTATTTGCTCAGGGTTTTGATTGCCCGGTCGATATCGGGAACTTTGAATATCGCGTTGGTCGTGCCGCCCGTTTCGTTGGCAGTGCAGTAGGCGTATGTTACGTTGATCTTCGCCTTGGCCAACTTGGCCACGGTCTTGCCGAACTGGCCAGGTTGATTGTCCAGCGTTATCACCAGCACATCGGTTTCCGTCCATCGGTCGTGCGTATCGTTTAGCACCTGGCGGGTCTTAGCTGCGTCGCCACAGACAATCCGCAGCACGCCATGCTCGCCGGAATCGCTAAGTGACAGCGCGAAGAGGTTCACTTTCGCCTGGGCGAGTGCCTCGGTTACCGCAGCCAACACGCCGGGCTTGTTGACCAGGAAAATCGAAAATTGCGTTTCTTTTCGCATCGGGGTATTCCTTTCGTTTTTCGGGAAAACACAGAGTACAGAAATTTCGCCAAAATGCACGCATATTCTGATGCGCACTATTTGCAAAAAACTGGCGGAAAAGACTTGCAAGGGGTGGGATGAATGTTAGAATGGTCGATTCTCGTGTGCGGGCGGGGTGTGTCCCCGCCTGCTTGGGAAGTGCGAAACAGAGCTGCTCCGGGATGGTTGTCCGGTGCCTTTGAGATTTTTAGATTTTGGATTTTTTGTTTGGAGAGCAAACAAGTGGCTGTGAAATTGAGATTAAAACGCATGGGCCGAGCCCACCGGAGCTTCTTTCGTTTGAACGCTATGGACTCGCGTAACCCGCGGGACGGGCGAGTGATCGAAGAGCTTGGCTGGTACGACCCGCACGCGAAAACCCCGGAAGAAGAGACTTCGCTGAATCGTGAGCGGATCGAGTATTGGCTTGGCGTTGGCGCCCAGCCTAGCGATACGGTGCGCGACCTGCTGAAAAAACACGGCATTACCGAAAAGAACTGGTAGCAGGCGGCCCGGCTGATGGCTATTCGCATCGACATCGCGACGCTGTTCTGCGAGATGTTCGAGACGTTTCTCCAAACGAGTATCGTCGGGCGAGCGATAAAGCGGGAGCTGGTCGAGGTGCATCTGACCAACATTCGCGACTTTGCCCTGGACAGGTACGGGTCGGTGGACGACTCGCCGTTTGGTGGCGGGCCTGGCATGGTGCTGATGTGTCAGCCTGTCTTCGACGCGGTCGAGCATATCCGCAGCCTGGCCAAGCCGGCTGGGAAAGTCGTGATGCTGAGTCCGCAAGGCCGCAAGCTCGACCAGGCGACGGTAGCGGCCTTGGCGGGCGAGGAAAGATTGATATTGTTGGCTGGGCACTATGAAGGGTTCGACGAGCGGATTCGCACGGGCCTGGCTGATGTGGAAATAAGTTTGGGCGATTTTGTGCTATCCGGCGGCGAGATACCGGCGATGGCGATTATCGACGCGATAGTTCGCCTGCAGCCTGGCGCGCTTGGAAAAAACGAATCGGTGCATGAGGAATCGTTCCAGCAGGGATTGTTGGAATATCCGCATTACACCAGGCCTAGGGATTTCCGAGGCATGGCTGTGCCGGACGTGCTGTTAAATGGCGACCACGCGAAGATAGCAGCCTGGCGACTGGAACAGGCCCAGCTGCGAACGCAACAGCGACGTCCGGATATGCTGGAATAATCGTAGCGAGAAAAATGTAGCACAGCCGCCCCCGGCTGTGAGATTGTAGGAAAAGTGTAGAAAACAGCTTGGGCGAGACGCCCACACTACGGTACGGCAAGTAGCCATGCAACAAGTTGCATGACCTACCAATTTGAATAAAAATTCGTGTTATTAGTTTTTATTCGTGCCATTTGTGTTCCGCCGTTTTTGCTTTTACTGAATACTGATTACTGATAACTTGAAGCAGGAGAGAGTTGGAAATGTCTCAGGAATTATTGAACAAAGCCACTGCCAGTAGCATGAAACAAGACCCGCCGCAGTTCGATGTCGGCGACACGGTCAAGGTACATGTCCGCATCATCGAGGGCGAGAAGCAACGCGTCCAGATGTTTTCCGGCACGGTGATTGGCCGACGCGGCGCGGGCATCCACGAAACTTTCACCGTTCGGCGGATCGTCAACAACGAGGGCGTCGAGCGCGTCTTCCCGCTGCACAGCCCGAAGGTCGCCGATGTCGAGGTTGTCCGCCGAGGCAAGACCCGCCGAGCCAAACTCTACTTCCTGCGAGACCGCGTCGGCAAGTCCACCAGGCTGAAGGAAATCCGCGAGCCCAGCAAAAAGGAACGGGCAGCTGCCGAACTTGCCGCAGCCAAAGCTGTTGCCGATGTCGAAGCTATCGAGGCTGTCCCCGCTGGGAGCGAAGCATAGTACATGTGGCCTTTTGGCCCAAGCCGACGTCAAAGCCAAACCCCCGCGGGCAAGCCTTCGCGGGTTCCGCCCGACGGTCAGCTAGGCCCTCGTGGCGAGAAACTCGCCTGTCGGTATCTTCGCCGGGCTGGGATGAAAATCTTGGCTCGCAATTATCGCTGCCCAGCTGGGGAAGCTGATATCCTCGCACTTGATCGAATCGGCGCGGAGCAGGTGCTGGTTTTTGTGGAGGTCAAGACCCGCTCGGGCAGAAGATATACCGAGCCGGAGTCCGCGGTCAACGCAGCCAAGCAGCGCAAACTCCGCGGCATCGCAAATTATTACCTCGCCGCACACCAGGCCAGGGTACTGGCGGTTCGGTTCGACGTGGTCGCCATCGTCATACCCCCCGGCGGCAAGCCAGACATTCGCCATATCCCCGGCGCGTTCGAATAAGTCGCTACGCAAAATTATGAATAAATATTCAAGGCCCAAATACCAAATGTCCATATTCAACGCACCAGGCAAATGGCTTACGAATTATTACGACCGGGATTCCGTCGGCTCGGGGTTTCGTCGGCAGCGGCTGAGACTATTTTGGCCTTTGGTTGACGAAGCCTTTGCGAAACACGGGCGAGTGAATATTATCGACCTCGGCGGGACGAGACTATATTGGAACATCGTCGAGAAGGCCTGGCTGGAAGAGAAAAATGTTCATATCACGCTGGTCAATCTGCCGGGCACTGGCCTGGCCGATGAGCGGGACGATGAACACTTTTCTCACATCCAGGCTGACGCGTGCGACCTGTCGGCGATGAATTCCGGGGTGTATCATATCGTCCATTCCAACTCCGTTATCGAGCACGTAGGTAGCGAGGCCAGGCAGGAGAGTTTCGCTGGGGAAATAACTCGGCTGGGGAAGAGCTACTTCGTCCAGACGCCCAGCTTCTGGTTCCCCATCGAGCCTCACAGCATGACGCCATTTTTCCATTGGCTGCCCCGCCGATGGCGTCTTTGGCTAGTGCGACATTTCCAGCTTGGTCATTGGGCCAAGGCAGCCGACGCCAACGACGCAGCCAGGATTATCGACGGCGCGCAACTACTGGGCCAGGCCAGGTTCGCCTCGCTATTTCCCGAGGCAACCATCCACACAGAAAAGCTACTAGGCCTGGCTAAGTCATACATCGCAGTTAAATATGTTTGAAGCAAATCCGAATATCGAAATTCGTACCTGTTCACACAAAAACAAGAACCACGGATACACACGGACGAACCCATGAACCTTATAGACACGCATTGTCATCTTTCCCATGGCAGGCTTCGCCAAAACACTTCTGCCCTGCTGGACGAAGCTGTGGCCGCGGGCGTGTCGAAAATTATCTGCGCCTCAGCTGACCTGGCTGAGATTCGCGCTTCCGCTGAGCTTGCCAATCAATACGCATCCCGCGGCGTCTACTGCCTTGCTGGAGTGCATCCGCACGAAGCAGCCAACGTCTCGTCCGATGCGTTGAAACTGGTCGAGGAATATCTCGCCAAGCCTCGCTGCGTTGGCCTGGGCGAAATCGGACTGGACTATCACTACGACTACTCGCCGCGCGACGCTCAACGCCGGGCCTTTGCCCAGCAGCTTGAGATCGCCCGCAAGCTCGCCCTGCCCGTGGTCATCCATACCCGCGAAGCCTTCGACGACACCATGGACATTCTTGCCGATAGCAACCTGGCTGGGGAAACTTTATTGTTTCACTCCTTCACCGGCGGGCCAAGCCAGGCCCGGGCAGTGCTGGACATCGGCGCGTCGATAAGCTACTCGGGCATCGCGACGTTCAACAGTGCGGAGGAAATTCGCCAAGCCATCGCTCTGACCCCAGCTGATCGAATCATGGTCGAGACCGACTCGCCATATCTCTCGCCCGAGCCTGTGCGGAAACAGCGAACTAACTCCCCCGCCAATGTCGCCCTCGTCGCAGCCAGGCTTGCGTAGGTTCTCAACTCCGCCTTCGAACAGTTCGCACAAGAAACCACCGACAACGCCATGCGATTCTTCAGCCTGTCGTAAAGCGAAAAAACGGCAGAACACGAAT
>QNCB01000048.1 GCA_003644335.1 Planctomycetota bacterium
GCCGACACGCTGCTGTTCATCGACAATATATTCCGGTTCAGCCAGGCTGGCAGCGAGGTCTCCGCCCTGCTCGGCCGCATGCCCTCGGCGGTGGGATATCAGCCTACTCTCGCGACGGAAATGGGCGCGCTGCAAGAGCGGATAACCTCCACCCAGAACGGAGCGATAACTTCCGTCCAGGCGGTTTATGTGCCAGCTGACGACATGACCGACCCCGCCCCCGCAGCAGCTGTAGCCCATCTCGACGCGTTTATCGTGCTGGAACGGTCGATCGTGGAAAAGGGAATCTACCCCGCTATCGACCCGCTTGCCAGTTCGAGCAGGATTTTGGATCCGCAATATGTAGGCCAGGAGCATTACGCGGTAGCTCGGCGCGTGCAGGAAATCCTTCAGCGATACCGCGACCTGCAGGACATCATCGCCATCCTCGGCGTGGACGAACTCAGCGAGGACGACAAGCAAACGGTAAACCGGGCCCGGCGGATCGAGCGGTTCCTGTCTCAGCCTTTCATCGTAGCGGAAGTTTTCACGGGCAAGGCTGGCAAGATAACGCCGCTGGAAGAAACGGTCCGCAGCTTCGGCGAAATCTGCGACGGCAAGTGGGACCACCTGCCCGCCCAGGCGTTCATGTATGTAGGCACGGTGGAAGAGGCAGCCGAGCAGGCCCAGAAGATGAAAAAGTAGCTTGCAACGGGCGTTGCCGAATAGCCAAATTTGGTTTACACTATCATTGATGTTGGAATGGAGCAGAGCATGTGTGTTCTCAAGTTGCCGCAGAAATTAGATTTCGACGCGCTGTTTGACTGCATTTCAAACAATCACTTATCATCGACAGACACAAATGTCATTGATTTTTCCGCGGTCGAGTTTGCTGATCCCACAGGAATTGCCCCCTTGGCTGCAGTGGCTAGAAAATGGTTAGGTGATGGATTGGAATTAACTTTTCAACCACCCTCCCCAACCACAGGTGCTTTTAAATATTTACAGCGTGTGGATTTTTTCAGAAAATTCCATGTTTTCGAGGATGAAAAATTTCGTCGTCATAACCCGCAGGGCAATTTTTGTCCCTTACAAGAGATTGCTTACGATAGCCCTACGGAAAACATTGCTACAAAATTGGCTGGTGCGTTAACTGGTAACAATCCAACCTTTATCCACGCCAGGTCGGAGCTGTACAACTGTCTTTATGAGAGCATGAACAATATCAAAGACCACGCCAGACTGGGAAATGTGGCTGGGTATTCACTAGTTCAAAATTATAAGCTGGATTATAATAACAAGGAGTATGTGTTTACGACAGCAGACGCCGGGCGCGGTATTTCCGAATCGCTACGAGATAACTCGGAGTTAAAAATTGATAATGAAACTACGGCACTTAACCTGGCCTGCCAACCAAGCATTTCAGGGTCGCCTGGAATAGAAGAGTATTACGGTTATCCTAGAAATATGGGTGAAGGTTTAACGAACATTGATAGAGTTGTTAAATTGGCAAAGGGATATTTTCGATTGATTTCTGGTAGTGCCGAGAGAATTCGTCGAGAAGATAAGGTTGAATGCAGAAGCTGCCAATACCCATGGCAAGGGACAATAGTGATTGTTAAGCTGACGATGGCTGGTATGCAACAATATTTGAATGAGCCAAAAGCAATACAACAGGAAGACGAGGTGCGTTTTGACTGAATCACGAACAATTAATGTTCAGGAAATTTTACGACAAAAAATGGGACTTGACGAAGTCATTTCCATTGCTGGCACCCCCAGCGGAACAACTCTAGCGATTGTGGTTGCTGATGCACTGCAATCCTCAAGCCTTGATATTCAGCTGGATTTCAGCGGCATTTATAGCATGTCAGGTTCGGCGACCTGTGCGTTTTGGCTCTACCTGGGTACACGCGTGGGGCTTGATGCGATTGGAAGAATTGGTTTTACTCATTTGGAGCCGTCCGCAATGGAAGCGTTGAAATATGGATTAGACTCTGCCAGGGAAAGGCTCGGCCCCACGCACAAAGCAGCAGGCTAAATAACTTTTAATCTGTGGGTGTCGGGTGTAACACTATGAAAAAGTAACTTGCAACGGGCGCGCTTTCGGTGAAAATGATTGATGCGATAGAATTATGCGTAAGGGGCGCAGGGCTTCTTGCGTTTTTAAGGGTTGTGCGACACGAAAGGATTTTATCATGGGTGCTTTAGTAGCGAGTGTAACGATGATTGTGTTGGTGATTTTTTATCTGGTGCTGTTGGTCAGGTGGCAGCATGTGCGTCGGCCTCAGTTTTTCCTGCTGGGCTGTGGTGCGATTATCTTGAACATGTTGCTGGTCGGCATTTTCTCGCAATTCTCAGGCCGCTGGGCGATGGTCTTGACTTCGCTGTTGACCATGGCGTTGACAGTTATCGCATTTGGCTGCGCCGTGCTGACCTGCTACCAAGCCGAGCTGCCGATAGAGCTTCCCTGCTGCAAATCCGAAGGCGACGCTGAAGGCTCGGACGTTCCATACTAAAAATGAACTAAAATATCAGGGAGCGAAAATGGAACTTTACGAAGCTATCGAGAAGCGGCGCAGCGTGCGGAAATATCAGGCCCAAGCTATCGAGGACGATAAGTTGCGTCGCGTCCTCGACGCGGGCCGTCTGGCACCCTCAGCCAATAATTTGCAGGACTGGAAGTTTGTCGTCGTGCAAGACCAAGCCACCCGGGTCAAGTTGGCCCAGGCAGCGGAGCAGCCCTGGCTGGCGGAGGCGCCGGCGATAATCGCAGCGGTCGGCACGAATGGCAGGACGATGTTTTGCGATATCCCAGCCGCCCCGGTGGACTGTGCGATAGCGTTGGATCACATGACGCTCGCAGCTGTAGCGGAGGGGCTGGGTACTTGTTGGATAGGCCATTTCAGACAGGCCGACTGCAAGGAAATCCTGGGCATCCCCGCCGAGGCGAAAATCATCGAGATGTTGACAATAGGATACCCAGCTGGGCTGCCCAAAACCGACAAACCCCGCAAAAGTTTCGACGAGGTTGTCTGTTTCGAAAAGTTTAGGCAATAGGCAACAGAAAAAAACGGAACGCGAATGACACGAATTTTTATTTTGAGGGATAGCATGAACATCTCGTAGCATGGACGAGACGTCCAAGCCACCCGTTAATATCGAAATCGCTATCGGTATCGCAATCGATTCCGATATTAACGGGTGGCGGGGTTTTCTGTGTCTGTTTTGCTTTTCCCTTCTTTCGTCAGGTATTGGATATTCAATTTTTACCCAACCTCTCATCTTTGCTTTCCTCGTGTTCCTTCGCGGTAAATCCGCTTTTTTTCTCCACGATAATATGCTGTCAAAACGGGTCTGGGGAGCTGATATCCTGTCAGACTTGCAGTGTTCAACTTCGCGATAGGGAAACGAGTTTGTCTTGTAACATCTGCAGTTGCAGGGGGTTGCGTTGCGAGCAAGAGCTTTGGCACGCCAATTGCTGTTATACTGGGGTTATCTGTGTAGCAAAAAATACGAAACAACGATTAAGGAGACTTAGCCGATGGCTGCTAAAGAACTGGCGTTTGACACCGAAGCCCGCGAGGCTTTGCTTATTGGCGTAAAAAAGTTGGCCCGTGCGGTCAAGAGTACCCTGGGCCCGCGAGGCCGCTGTGCGATCCTCGACAAGGGCTGGGGCGCGCCGACCGTTACAAAAGACGGCGTTACCGTAGCAGAGGAAATCGAGCTGACGGACAAGATCGAGAACATGGGTGCCAAGCTGGTCAAAGAAGCAGCCAGCAAAACATCCGACACCGCGGGCGATGGCACGACGACCGCGACGGTTTTGGCAGAAGCTATCTTCACAGAGGGTTATCGCAACCTCGCCGCCGGTGCCGACGCGATGGCCCTGGCCCGCGGCATTCGCAAAGCTGTAGCTGCGGTGGTCGAGGAACTAGCCAAGATGTCCACGCCCATCAAGAGCGACGACGACATCCGCAACATCGCATCGGTCAGTGCCAACAACGACCTCGCGGTGGGCAAGATGTTAGCTGAAGCTATGTCCAAGGTCGGACGCGATGGCGTTATCACTGTCGAAGAAGGCAAGAGCGTCGATACGAACATCGATGTGGTCGAGGGCATGCAGTTCGACCGAGGCTACCTCAGCCCGCACTTCGTCTCCGACCCCGACGCGATGGAATGCGTCATGGACAAGCCTCTCATCCTCATACACGAGGAAAAAATTTCCAGCATCACCAAGATCGTCCCGCTGCTGGAGAAGGCTGCCAAAGCTAAAAAACAGCTGTTGATTATCAGCGAAGATGTCGATGGCGAAGCCCTGGCTACGCTGGTGGTCAACAAGCTCCGCGGCGTTTTGGATGTCTGTGCTATCAAGGCTCCGGGCTATGGCGACCGCAGAAAAGCTATGCTCGACGACATCGCCGTGCTGACCGGCGCGAAGGTTTTCAGCAAAGACCTGGGCATAGACCTGGCCACGGTCGAGCTGGCAGACCTTGGCACAGCCAAGCGAGTCCGTATCAACAACGACAACACGACCATTATCGAGGGGGCTGGCACGACGGCTGATATCCAAGGCCGAATCACACAGATTCGCAACGAGATAGAGACCACCACCAGCGATTACGACCGCGAAAAACTCCAGGAACGCCTGGCCAAGCTCGCAGGCGGCGTGGCTCGAATAAATGTCGGAGCTGCGACCGAAAGCGAGATGAAGGAAATCAAAGCCCGCATCGAAGACGCACTGCATGCTACGCGAGCAGCTATCGAAGAGGGCATCCTCCCAGGTGGCGGCGTGGCTCCGCTCCGCGGACGAAAGGTTATCAAAAACCTCAAAGCCAATGGCGACGAAGCTACCGGGCTGGACATTGTTTACAAAGCTCTCGCAGCCCCGCTGAAACAGATAGCCGAAAACGCCGGCGAGGCTGCTTCGGTCGTGCTGAGCAAGGTGGAAAAAGCATCTGGCAGCGAGGGTTTCAACGCGGACACATTGGTG
This sequence comes from Planctomycetota bacterium, assembly GCA_003644335.1. Next base: position 4,973 of record QNCB01000048.1, read on the forward strand.
TTTGAAGACCTCGTAGCGGCTGGCGTGATAGACCCCACAAAAGTTACCCGCACCGCTTTGCAAAACGCAGCTTCGGTTTCTGCCCTGCTGTTGACATGCGACGCGACCATAAGCGAAAAGCCAGGCCAAAAGCCCGCAGCCCCGGCCGGTATGCCCCCCGGCGGTATGGGTGGCATGGGCGGCATGGGTGGCGGTATGGGCGGTGGAATGCCCGGCATGGGTATGATGTAACAACGGATCCTACGAAACAAACAAATTGACTGGAATTTAAGGAGCAAATACGATGGCGACAAAATTGAAACCTATGGATGACAGGATTGTGGTAAAGCAGTGCGACGCTGAGCAGATGACAGCTGGTGGGATTGTCCTGCCTGACAGTGCCCAGGAAAAACCCCAGCGAGGCAAGGTTGTTTCGACTGGGCCTGGCAAGATGCTCGACAGCGGCAAACGAGGCGCCCTGGGCGTCAAGGTCGGCGACGAAGTTTTCTACGGCAAGTATGCCGGCACGGAAATTAAAGTCGCCGGCGACGAACTCGTCATACTTCGCGAGTCCGATGTGCTTGCTATCATTGAGTAAAACCTACCAGAAATGTAGCGCAGTCGCCCCCGGCTGTGCTACATGAAAAAAAAGAATGGATTCCCGCTTTCGCGGGAATGACAAAAAACGGAACGCGGGTTGCGCGGATAAGCGTCTTCGCGTTCGGCAGAATCAAGGAGCAACACCATGGCTGCGAAGCAAATGTTATATGAAGCTGACGCTCGGGCGTCGATATTGGCTGGCGTGTCGAAGTTGGCAGGAGCGGTAAAAGTTACGCTAGGCCCGACAGGCCGAAACGTCCTGCTGCAAAAGTCGTTCGGCAGTCCGAAGGTTACCAAGGACGGCGTGTCGGTCTCGAAAGAAATCGACCTGCCAAACCCGTTCGAAAACATGGGTGCCAAGATGGCTAATCAGGTTGCCAGCAAGACATCCGATGTCGCTGGCGACGGCACGACCAGCGCGGTCGTGTTGGCAGAAGCTCTGATGGCCGAGGGCATGAAAACCGTCGCAGCTGGTGCCAACCCCGTTGGCGTGAAGCGCGGGGTAGACATTGCTGTCCGGGCTGCGGTGGAGCATATCGCAACCATCAGCAAGAAGGTCAAGGGCATCGAAGACCTCCGCAAGGTCGCAACGGTTTCCGCCAATGGCGACGAAGCGATCGGCAGCCTGATCGCTGAGGCATTCGACGCGGTCGGAACCGATGGCGTTATCACCGTCGAGGAAGGCAAGAGCACCGCGACCGAGCTGGAAGTCGTCGAGGGTATGCAGTTCGACAAGGGCTATATCTCAGCCTACTTCATGACCAACCCCACCACGCTGGAAGCTGTGCTGGAAGACGCGTACATCCTCATCCACGAAAAGAAACTCTCCTCCCTGCGAGACCTCGTCCCGCTGCTGGAGAAGGTTTCCACGAGCGGCAGGCCTTTGATGATAATCGCTGAGGACGTCGAGGGCGACGCCCTGGCTGCGATGGTTCTCAATAAGCTCCGCGGCGTGCTGAACGTCTGTGCCGTCAAGGCCCCTGCCTTCGGCGACCGACGCAAAGCTATCCTGGGCGACATTGCTACCATCACCGGCGGCGAGGTCATCACCGAAGATTTAGGCGTCAAGCTCGAAGACATCGAACTGACCCAGCTAGGCTCAGCTAAGAAGCTTATCGTCAGCAAAGAAGACACCACCATCGTTGAAGGCGCCGGCACGAAGAAAGCCCTCCAGGCCCGCGTGGCGAGCATCCGCAAACAGATGGAAACCACCACCAGCGACTACGACCGGGAGAAACTTCAGGAACGCCTGGCCAAGCTCACCGGCGGCGTGGCTGTGATCCGGGCAGGGGCTGCGACCGAAACCGAAATGAAGGAACGCAAAGACCTCATCGACGACGCCATCCACGCAACACGGGCGGCTTCGGAAGAAGGTGTCGTACCAGGCGGCGGGACGACATTCCTCTCCTGCATCGCTGCGGTCGAAGAGTCGCGGGCCAAGGCCCGGGGCGATGAGAAAATCGGTGTGGATATCGTAGCTGTCGCATTGCAGGCTCCGACGATTCAGATAGCGGACAACGCGGGCGAAGATGGCGATGTTGTCGCAGCGACGATTTTAGAAACAGGCTGCAAGAAGGGCTACAACGCCCGCACCGGCGAATACGAAAACCTCGTGGCAGCTGGTATTATAGACCCAGCCAAGGTCTCCCGCACCGCGTTGCAAAACGCATCGAGCGTAGCGGGACTTCTGCTGACGACCAACCTGATGGTAACCGACTACGACGCCGAGGACGAAGAAGCCGAAGCCATCGTCGGAGCTGTAGTTTAATTGGTCGATTAGTTGACTGGTTGGGTGGCATGGCTACACCGCGGCTGTTTGCGGGGTAGCCATGAGAGTACCATTCGATTGGCTGACTGGTTAATTGAAAATCTAAATACACAGTAAAAGAGACGCCGAGCATATTGCCAGCGTCTCTTTTTTTAATTCACGCTTTA
>QNCB01000049.1 GCA_003644335.1 Planctomycetota bacterium
AGCGAGCATGATCCACGATTACCCGCATAGCTACATCGCCAAGGTTCTCCTCGTCCATGGCGTCGAATCGGTCATACGACTTCGGATTTTTGATTTTTGATTTCGGAATCGAGCCGTAACGATGCTCGGTCATTTTTTCTACCGCTTCGATAATCGGCACGAACAGGTCGGTGGCGTAGTTGCTTTTCTTGCCCTGCAGCACCTTGGCCACTCGCTCCAGGCCCAGGCCTGTATCCACATGTTTGGCTGGCAGCGGCTCGAGCGAGCTGTCAGCCAGGCGGTTGAACTGGATGAACACGAGGTTCCACAGTTCGATTGCCAGCGGGCTGTCGGCGTTGATGAGCTTCGCGCCCGAGCCGTCGTCGGTGATGTCGATATGGATTTCGCTGCACGGGCCACATGGGCCAGTTTCGCCCATTTCCCAAAAATTGTCTTTCTTGTTGCCGGGCAGGACCTGCTCTGGCGGCAGATATTTCAGCCAAAGTTCGCGAGCTTCGTCGTCGGGAGCCAGCCCGTCTTTTTCGTCGCCTTCAAAGTATGTCGCGTACAGCCGCTCCGCTGGCAGATGCCAAACTTCCGTCAACAGCTCCCACGCCCAGTCGATAGCTTCAGCTTTGAAGTAATCGCCAAAACTCCAGTTGCCGAGCATTTCAAAGAATGTGTGGTGGTAGCAGTCTCGCCCGACGTCTTCGAGGTCGTTGTGTTTTCCGCCAGCCCGGATACATTTTTGCGAGTTGACAGCCCGGGTGTAGTCCCGCGTTTCCGTGCCGAGGAAGATAGGCTTGAACTGGTTCATGCCCGCGTTGGCGAACAGCAGCGTCGGGTCGTCAGCAGGCAGAAGCGAGCTGCTGGGTACGAAACAATGCCCGCGGGCCTCGAAAAACTTTATGAACTCGTCTCGAAGTTCCTTACATGTCTTGGCCATGGTTTTTTCCTTTGAAAGCTCCGCAAACGCTGGCCACCTCGCCAGCTACGAAACAAGGCCGAAGATTGTAATCCCAAAACCCCCGCCGAGCAAGATAGGATTCAGCCAATCGATTGAGAATCGAGTTCTTCAACGAGTTTGTAGACATGAGTTGAAGGGTTGGTTTCTTTGACATCACTGATGGAGTAGCTACCGAACCGTTCCCTTGCGCGTTTGACCGCTGTTGAGGTAAGGGGGGAAATATCCTCCATCATTTCATCGGGGAGGTTCTTATTGTAATCAGGCAGGTGTTTGCAAAGCTCTTTCATTGCCTGCCCACTCGGCGTTAGCGGACGTGATGTATTATTAAAATGCAACAGTAACCAGTATTCGAAAGCTGGGTTGGTTAGAGCGAGATTGAACTTTAAATCAGCCGCCTGACTTATAGCATCCGGTAGCGAAAGGTGCGGCGGAGCCTCCACATCAAAGACACACCAAATGCTATCAAAGGCCAATTCCTTTGACTTTTTACGGTCATCGCGTTGCTCTTTGGCATACCGAACGATGCTTTTAGGGTCATTGCCACATTGATCGGCACCTATTATTTGAACATCCACCAACTTTGGATTTATTTTCCATTTTCTTCGTAGATAGTTGAAATAATCAGGTTCAGTACACTTTCCTTCGCAGACAATCAAAATCGCCTTTTTTGGAACTCTCGTGCCTGTTGTTGGCCGAGGGAACGCCCTGCGTCCGCGTCTTGATTTTCGAGGGCCCATCAGGACTCAAATCTTTCTATAATGGGCACGGCACCATAACGGCCACTCAAATATCCCTTCTGCCATGCTTCACCCTTGCGTGCTTTATGGTCCAGCAAGGAATACAGATCCGTACTCCCGTTTTTCAGCTTTTGCGTAAACCAAATCTGATCCCGTCGAAACAATTCGTTGTCCAGCAGAGTCGTATCATGGGTCGTGAAAATCAACTGCGCCTTATTTTCGGGATACCATTTGTGAACGAATTCAATAACAAAGTGAACCAGTTCGGGGTGTAAACTGGACTCCAATTCATCAAGGCAAACGGTGAAACCATTCGCGACTGTATCCAGCAATGGGCCTAACAAGGCAAAAAGTCTTTGAGTACCTTCGGATTCCCACTCAAGAGGAAAAGTTGCGGAACCTTCCGAACCTTTGTGTTCAAATTTAATATCATATTGCGGGTGTTCATCCATGTGTTTCAAAAATCTTTCGCGTTCTTTCGTGGGAATCTCGTCCGGAAACTTTATTTCATTTGGTGAAAACTTTTTCTCTTTTGCGGAAAGACCAGATATTCCCAAATCAGCCTTTTTGATAAGATCGACAATCATATTCCGAATCGGGGCATATTGTTTATCGTGTAATATCTTTGCAGTTCTATGCGGCCCCAAATCTTTTTGCTTGTGCAATTTTAGGAACAGGGCAAACCATTCATAAACTTTCAGTAGTTGTGGATGGTTGCTGTATGCCGCTTTACTGAGAAACAGAGAGTTTTCAAGGGTCTCTTCCCGCAATCTTACCTTTGCTCCCCGCAAAAGTGAGCCAAATTTCCAGTCATATTTCTGTGCTTCATCGTCCCAGCTTCGAGTGAACCAGGTTTGTGGTCGGGGGTTGGGTTTTTTCGGGTCGGAAGGTTCGGTTACGAACAACCATTCTTCATGGATTCGTTTGGTATCGACAGAGAATCCATATTCATATTGTTTTTCCCCATGGATAAAGACAATGGCAAACTCGCTTGGTTCCTCATCGGAGTGGTTATCCAGCAGAAAGGGAATTGTGTCGATTTTACCCAGCGGCCTGCTTTTGGTGGGATCCGCCGATTCCAGGACGAAGTCCCGCATGAATTCAATAGCTTTCAGGAGGTTGCTTTTACCCGAAGCATTGGCTCCGTAGACCGCAGCTGCTTTTAGCAGAGTGTGTTTGCCAGCCTGGAAGGTATTGTCCGGCAGGGAGTTGTCCTTGCCAGCTACCATGCTGAAAACGCACTCATCCTTGAAAGACTTGTAATTTTTGACCCGAAATTCTATTAACATAATCGCCTCGCCATCTCTTAAGGGTGGGTATTTTGCAGAAAATCTACAGGATTGCAGGTTTTATTTTTATATCGGAACACGGGCGGTAATATATTGAGCCATATTTGTTGCATTTACAACATGGTTTTTCGCATGGGGCTTGTCTTGGCTTGGCCTGGGGGGTATAAGGGTTGATTCACAATCCAGTCGAGGAGAAAAAGCCATGGCCTGTAAACCTACGATATTGGTAACCGAAACGCTGCAGCCCAAGGCGATGGCGTATTTGCGCGAGCGGGCGGAGGTTGTCGAGTCTACGCCTCAGCGGGTGGCGGAGCATATCGGCGGCGCTGACGGGCTGGTCGTTCGCACTTATACGCAGGTTGACGAAGCCCTGCTTGCCCAGGCCAAGCGGCTGAAGGTGGTAGGCCGGGCTGGCGTCGCTCTGGACAATATAGATGTCCCCGCCTGCCGGGCCGGGGGGGTGGAGGTTGTCCACACGCCCGAAGCGAACACCCTGGCGGTGGTGGACTACACGATTCGCATGATAATCGAAATGAACCGCCGGTTCTGGCCACTGACAGGCTGGGTTAGCGGCGAGGATTTCCACGCAATCCGCAAGCAAACCTTTGGCCGATTCCTGGCTGACATGACCTTGGGCATCGTAGGGTGTGGCAGAATTGGCAGCAAAGTGGGCCGGGCCGCGGCAGCTCTGGGCATGGAGGTTCTCTACAACGACATTCTCGATGTCGACCTGGACTACCCTGCCCGGGCGGTTTCCAAGGACGAGCTGTACGCAGCCTGCGATGTGGTTACCATTCATCTGCCCGTAACGGATCTCACCCGCAAGATAATCAACGCCGAGTCGCTGGGCAAGTTCAAGCAAGGCAGCCAATTCATCAACGCCGCTCGCGGGGCGTGTGTTGACTACCCCGCCCTGGCTGAGGCCCTTACCAGCGGGAAACTCTCCGCTGCGGTCATCGACTGCCACGACCCCGAACCGATGCCGAAGGATTATCCGCTGTTTGGCTTGGACAACGTCATCCTGACCCCCCACGTGGCTGCCTGCGTCCCCAAAGCCAAGGAAAACATGTCCATGGTAGTTACCGATGTCATCGCCGTCTGCCAAGGCCAAGCCCCGAAGTTCCCCGCCGCCGAAGGGGCGTATTAAACCAACGGGCCACGGCAATCGGGTTGGTACTGGGAACCACAATCCTTCTGTCTACCCCGCATACAGCCGCGGTGTAGACATGCCACCCGATGAGTTTGAGAGCATGTAGTTTTCCGTGTGGGTAAACCCCTCGTTCCTCGAGAACCACCCACCTTCCGTTAAAAAACATTCGTCATTTGTTTTTATTCGTGTCATTCGTGTTCTGCTGTTTTTTGCCTGTTCTCTACTCGCCCTGCATAACCTTTATAAGGATATCCAGGCCGGCGTGGAGGTCGTCTTCTTTAATGGTCAATGGCGGGGCCAGGCGGAGGACGTTGTTCTTGGCGATGCAGACAATCAGGCCCCGGGCCATGCACTTGTTCCAAACGTCCTTGGCTGGCCTGGCTTCTTCCAGCTCCATGCCTATCATCAAACCCTTGCCCCGCAGTTCGCCCAGGCCTGGCAGCTGGGCGGATTCGAGTTTCGACATCACCGTCGCGCCTAGCTTCACAGCCCGGCCGGTGAGGTCTTCGTCCTCGATAAGTTTCATCGCCGCTGCCCCCGCTGCGGCGCACAGCGGATTGCCTCCCGTGGTGCAGCCATGCGTTCCGGGGGCCAGGATGTCCGCGTATTTCGGCGCCGCCACGCAAGCAGCCACGGGCAACCCGCCGCCGAGGGCCTTGGCCAGGGTCATAACGTCCGGCGTAATTCCGTAATGCTGATGAGCGAACCACTCGCCGGTTCTGGCTGGGGCTGTCCAAACTTCGTCGCACACCAGCAGGACGCCGCGTTGGTCGCAGAGTTTTCGCAGGCTCTGCATGAACTCGACGCTCGGAATATTCATGCCCCCCTCAGCCTGGATAGGCTCGACGAAAACCCCCGCGGTCTGCTCGTCGATAGCATTGGCTACGGCGTCGATGTCGCCATAGGGAACCTGCACGCTGCCCGGCAACATCGGCTCGAACCCAGCCTGGAAACTCGGCGGCGTGATGCTAAGCCCGCCAAGAGTCCTGCCATGGAAACAATTATGAAAGCTGATGATTTTGTAAGGTCCGTTGGCCTGGCGTTGCCCGCCGCGAGCAGCCAGCCGCACGAGTTTGATAGCGGCCTCGTTGGCTTCGGCTCCGCTGTGGCAGAAGAAGACTTTCCCGCCGAACCCGTGGGCGGTTATCCGCTGGGCCAGGTCTACCTGAGGCTCGCTGGTGAAAAGGTTGCCATGGCTAAACAGCAGCTCGGCCTGGGTTTGTACAGCCTGGACGATCGCGGGGTGGCAATGTCCGCCGACGCCGCCGGCTCCGAAGCCCGGGAAAAAGTCCAGATACTCCCGCCCGTCGGCGTCCCATATTTTCGCGCCCAGGCCCCGGGTCATGGCGAATGGCAGACGCCCGTAATTTTCGATTAAAACTTTTTCGCTAGCCTGTACCAGGTCTTGTTGCTTCGACATTTGTAATAACTCCGCTTGCGGGAATGAGAAGGGCTTATAAAAACAGCACAAGCCAATTTGTACGCCCTGAACGCTCCGCCGTCAAGACAGCTCTTGCCGGACACTGTATTTTGCGAGTGGCTGGATTTTCTGGCAGGGAATGACACGGGAGGGGCATTGGTCATTAAACATCGGGCATTGGATATTCAATGGCCATTGGGTATTCAATGGTCATTGGGTATTTTTTCGTTATTTTGAATTCGTCATTGATTAGTCATTCGAGCTTCGGAATTCGCCATTTCCCTATTCCCTCATCCACGATTATTGTTGACAGTATCGTGTTGTTTGCGTAGATTCTGCAATTCACGTAGTTGCCGGCTCGTGACCGGCTGAGAATAGTATCCGTTGCCGGGGCCTGGCGCGTAGCCTGGCTGGTCGCAACGGGTCATGTGGTTGGAGATAAACCATGGCTGAGGCACCCCAGAAACCCGAAGTAAACGAAACCCAGGACGACCAGCAAGACGATCTGCCCAAAAATACCGTCGAGGTAGCAGAGGCTGGCACGCTCAAAAAGAAGCTCACCGTAACGGTGCACCGAGACCGTATCGACGCCAAGCGAAACGAGATGTTCGGCGAGCTGAACGACTCAGCCCAGATACCAGGTTTTCGCCCGGGCCGAGCTCCGCGTAGGCTTATCGAAAAACGCTTCGGCAAAGATGTCGACAAGGACGTGCGAAACGCCATCATCGGCGAGTCGATTGGCGATGCTATCGAGGACGCCGGGCTGAAGACGATGGGCGAGCCTGATATCAAACTCGACGATATCGAGCTGCCAGCTGAGGGTGATATGAGCTTCGATTTCGAGGTGGAAGTTCAGCCTGAGTTTGAGTTGCCGGAAGTTAAGGGCATCGAGGTCAACAAGGAAATTTTCGAGGTCGACAGCGAGAAGATTGATGAGTATATCGAGAATCTCCGCGAGGGCCGGGCGCGTTTCGAGAAGACCGACGAGCCAGCCCAGGCGAACGACTCGGTGGTCGTCAGTGCGAAGATAACCGGCGATGGCGTGGAGTTTGTCAATCCGCGGGTAGAGCTGAAAGTCGCAGCCGGCCTGATCGAGGGCGTGCCCCTGGTGGAGCTGGAGACCGAGCTGGTTGGGAAAAAGGTCGGCGATGTCGTAACCCTGAAAGCCACCGCCGCCGAGACGCACGCCAACGAGGATTGGCGAGAAAAAGAGCTAGCCTTCGAGTTGACGGTGCATGAGGTTGACCGCCGCGTTCTGCCGGAGATTAATGAGGAATTCGCGGCGTCCAGCGGGTTCAGTTCGCTCGAAGCCTTCCGCGAGTTCATAGCAGAAAGGCTGAAGGACAGGGTTGAGCAAGAGGTGCAAAACTCGCTCCGCCAGCAGATATGTCAACAGCTGTTGGACAAGGTAGACTTCGAGCTGCCCGAAGGGGCTGTTGTCCGACACACCAACGATATGTTGCAGCGTCAACTGGTTCAGTTGATGCAGATGGGCGTCCCTCGTGAGCGGGTGTCCGAGCATCTAGCCAAGCTCCAAGCCGACGCAGCCCAGCGGGCCAAGAGCGACATGAAACTCTCGTTTGTCCTGTCAAAGATAGCTGAGCAGGAAGGAATCGATGTTACCGAGGGCGAGATAAATGACCGGATTTCGCAGGTGGCTGCCCAGTATGGACGGCGCCCCGAGCGTCTCCGCCAGGAACTTTCCGCGGACGGTTCGCTGGAGCAACTTGCTATGTCAGTGCGGGACGACAAGGTGCTGGACAAGCTGTTGGAAGATGCGAAGATAGTCGAGGTTAAGCCCGAGAAGAAGACTGCCAAGAAGACTGCCAAGAAGACTGCCAAGAAGACTGCCAAGAAAACCGCCAAAAAAGCTGCCACCAAAAAGCCAGCTGAGAAGAAGGCTGTGAAAAAAACTGCCAAGAAATCGGC
>QNCB01000050.1 GCA_003644335.1 Planctomycetota bacterium
CAGAACATTCTGCCCCGTCACAGCCAGCTTGGAAAAAATCTCGCGCACCTGTCCCGGCGTTTTTCCCGCAGCAAAGATAACCTCGCCAAACCCGCACCGCAGATGGCGGTGGTGGTCTACCCGGGCAGAGTCCGTAGGCTCGAACGGCAGCCGTCGCAGATGCGCGACGACTTCGTCGATACTGATTTGCCCCGCCTGACAGCTGTTCAAAATATCTCGCAGTTTAGTTTCGTCCATCGACAGCGAAGCATACCACGCATCGCGGAAAATGTCCATAAAGCAAGGGACAAGCCTGTTATCCGTGAGCGAAATTAAATCCTGGTCTTACCATTGGGCATCGTGTGCGGACATGAAACTGGATTGTTATCCGAGGCAATTTCGGATTGAGCTAGTTTCGCGAAATAATCCGAAATCCGCAATCTGAAATCCGAAGTAAATCTTATGCTACAAAACACGGCTAAAATCCGTACAAAAAAAATAGTTACGGAATGCCATGAAAAAAATCTCACACACTATTATCCCCGTGTCATTCCCGCCCAATTCCCCCCCGCGTTACATCGGGGGACATGCAACGCCGCCGTAAAGAGATCAGGCATTCGTTTTTCATTCGTGTAATTCGTGTTCTGCCATTTTTAGGCAAGTAGGTGCTCCTGGCTACTTTTTTATTTTTACGGTAACGGCGCCGATGCCTTTTCTGCCCCTGAGAGTGAAGCTGCCCTCCAGCACCATACCGTCGGGTCGGGTTAGTCGGAGGGTTGGACGTCGGCGTCGGCCTGGCTTGATTTGCCAGTTTTTGTGTCGCTGGGCGTTTTGCAGCGCCTGGCTTAGCAGGGCTGGGGGCAGCCAAAGTTTCTTAGCCCGTTTGGCGTCTATGTCCAGCTCGCCCTTGCGGGCCAGGGTGAAAAATTCCTCCGCCGTTTCGAACCGGATTTTCCGCAGATACGCCCTGGCCAGGAAGCTGGTGAGAGTTTGCACCGTCGCCTTGTCGTAAAGTTCAGCGGTGGGGTTTTCCCCCAAGCCAAGCCACCACTTTTCGTACCGTTTTTGCAGCGCCCGAAGATCGTAGCCAAACCGCTTGCGAAACGCCCCCAGCGAGTCCTTGCCCTTTACCACGTCACCGAGGTAATTTTGGAATCGCTTGCGATATTTGCCATCCTTGGCATGGACGAAAAAATGCACCATCGACCAGACCTGATCATAGTTTGCCTTGGTCAGCTTGGCGTTCCACTGCCCAGGCGTCATCGCTATCATCTTGGCGAAGGACGTGAAATCGCCTTGTTTAATCGCCTCTTGCACCCGTTGAAGTCGCCCAGGCCTGGTGAATATTTTGTTGCCCTTCTGCCAAGTCGCTCCGGGGTCTATCAGCCCAGCTACCATGCCGTCCCCCGTCCATATCGCCGCGCCGAAGTACTCCGCCAGGCCTTCATTTAGCCAAACCGGCAAGGTACCCCTGCCCCGCGAGATAACCATATGAGCGAACTGGTGAAACCCCTCATGCTGTACAGCCCGCCAAACCTGCTGCCAGCCTACAAGCTTTTCGTCAGCTACAGCTTTGAGTTCCTTGCCGGTGTACACCCCGGCACTGTTGGCAAATTTTTTGTCCAGCGAGGCCAGGTAGTCTTTGTGTCGAGAATATAAATAGAAGGGAAGTTTTTTGCGAATCTTGCCGCCAAAGCCTTTCGTCCGCTTGTAGTATTCCTCGTCCATAGCGTTGACGCGGGCGATAGCTTCGTGGGCTTTGTCTCTGGGCAGATCGGTGTAGATAACATGATAGCGAGCTTCGTATTTCCTAAGCCTAGCCCTGCCCGCTCGCCGAGCGCCCGCCAAGCCAGGCATGGCAAATAAAACCGCTACACCTGCGAATATGCAAATAGATAAAGTTCGTTTTGGCATGACAACCTCTATGTCTGGAGCAATATCGAATTTCGAATTTGCTTTTACCCTGTTTCATCCTGGCCTATCAGGTAGATGGAGTTTTTGCCTGACGCTTTGGCTTTCATCATAGCTTCGTCAGCTCGGCGGAGGAGTTCCTGGCAGCCCAGGCCGTGTGCGGGGAAAGTTGCCATGCCGCCAGATATCGTCAGCGACCCAGCCGCCTCTGGGCCCAGCGAAGCAAACTCCATCCGCTCGACGCCCTTGCGGAAACGGTCAGCCAATCCCCACGCGTCCTGCAATGGCTTGGAGTCCGGGTCTCTCGGCTTGGAGTCCCAAAATAGAACCGCAAACTCGTCCCCGCCAATGCGGGCTACGATGTCCTGCTCCCGCGTAATGCGTTTGATAAGCGCAGCGGTCTCTCGCAAAATTTCGTCGCCCGCAGCATGTCCGAACTCGTCGTTATACCGTTTGAAATCGTCGATGTCATACAACAACAGCGACGCGCGAAAACCCTCTCGCTTGGCCCGGGCCAGGACGCGATCGGTGAGGTGATAGAAATATCGGCGGTTGTACGCGTTGGTGAGGTGGTCGGTTATCGCCAGGCGGTTCAGTGCTTCGGTTCGCCGGGCCACAGCCAGGATGGTCGGCAGGCACAGGTGCAAGTCGTCGATCATCGCCTGGGCGGGTTCGTCGGGTTTCGTCGCTGCGTTTTGCACCAACAGCCTGGCTGGCGTGCCGGGCAGCATAAGGATAGGCTGAGCGTCTTGCGGACATTGGCCCGCTGGCACCCAGCGGAGCTCCTCTTCCAAAACCTCGCCGAGCAACTCTGCCACACGCTTCTCCAAAGTCTCGACGGAATCCGTCCCAGCCACGAGAGTGTTAATAACCTCAGCGGAAATCGTCAAAGGCCTGTCCCCAGCGGTAGGCCCGCGATGCACTCCGCGCAAGAGCAAACTCAGCTCGCCACGCGATGGCGGATACTCATCCGGGGCATCGGCGGTGTTGGTTGGGCTGTCGCCCGATGGCGGGAATATTGTTATCCTCGCCCCAGCTCGTAGCTGATGGATCTCGCGGGCAATAACATCGAGCTTGTTTCGCGGGGCAGCGAAGACGACCGCGGGAGAATCGTGTTTGGCAAGGGCCTGTCGCACGTCCGACTTATCGCCCAGCTGAACCATCGGAGCAGCAGCGAATCGCGGGCCCAGGTCAAAGCCAATCTGATCGACGCCAATAAGCAAAAAGTCCGTCCCGCCAGTTGGGTTGGCCTGGTCAAATTTCGTATCGGCTAAATGCACGGGTCGCATCTCCTGTGCCGCGATTGTATTCCAACAGACCAGCCAGCCGCTAACAAAAAATATCGGCACTGGCGGAAATCTGTGGATTGAGACGATAAGCAATGTAGGAAACGATACGACAAAATCTACACCACTTAGCCATGGGCTGGCAGGGAGAAATCCGTTGAGTGATATGCACAATCAGACAAAAAAATACACCAAGGCAACTTTGATCCTGGCCATGGTCGCCTCAGCTTTGGTTGCTATGTTGGCGTGGGAAACGCTCCGCTCCCCAGGCCAGGCCGTCGCAGCGGCGAAGTTCGACCCGCTCGACGCGGGCGTGCAAAGGCAGACGCAAATCAGGGAGCAACAAAGAACCAACGCCAGGCTGGAAGAAATTATCCGCCTACTGAAAAGCGGCAAGCTCCGAGTCGTAGCCACGCCAGCAAAAACAACCAGAAAAAACGCCCCCCGCTAAACTCAGTGCCGTAACAATCCCCATGGCTGCCCGACTTAAAAAATTCGTGTCATTCGTGTTCTGCTGTTTTTGCTGTTACTGAATCCTGCCCCCTTTTCCTCAGCATAACGATTTGCAGTATCACAGCGCAGGCTACGATTGTTACCTGTGTCGCTGCCGGCACATCCGGACTAAATCTGTCGGCCAGCGTGCCGACCAGGACAGGCTCAGCGTCCGCAACGGCACGGCGAATATCTCTATCCCGTCGAGAGCAGTCCTTCTCGTCCGAGACCAAATCACAGGCCCTCGCGGCGGCATATTAATACATCCGACGCAAATTACGCAAAGAAATCCAAAATTGGCTAAGAATTTCTGTTGCCAAGCCCCTGGGGTTGGTATCATTTGAGGGGAACCGTTTACGGTATTTTTTTGAGATTTTTTGGGTTGTGATTGTGCGATTTGCCAGAGGTGTTGAGGTGGGCGAGCGAGAGAAGCAAGTGAAGATAACATTCGAGCCTACGGGCAGGTCGGTGTGGGTTCTGCCCGGCACGGGTTTGCTCGAAGCTGCGAGCCAATGCGGGCTGACGATAGACTCACCCTGCGGCGGGGTTGGGACGTGCGGCAAGTGTCGCGTGCGATTTATCTCCGGCATACCCCAGGCCAGCGAGGCTGGCGAGGAAATGCTCGAAGCTGCGGACGTCCAGGCTGGCTGGAGGCTTGCGTGTCAGACTGTCGTTGAGCGGGACGCCGTTATCGCTATCCCGGAGACCAGCCTGTTCGCGGAGCAACTGCAGATTCTCACCGCCAGCAGCGAGGTCGTCGAGGTCTCCGCTGACGATTTACCCAGCAAAAAGGTAACCACCCCGGTAGCTCTGCTGGAGGGTGAGCGGAACTTCGCTATCGCGTTTGACCTGGGCACGACGACGTTGGTGGGCGAGCTGCTCGAGCTGCCAGGCGGAGCGGAGCGGGCTATCGCAGCGGGCATAAATCCGCAGGTGAGTTTCGGCGACGATGTCGTCTCACGCATCGGGCGTGCGTGCCAGGGTCAGGCCCAGGCCCGCGAGATGCGCGACGTCATTATCGACGCGATAAACAAACTCGTGGACGAGCTGTGCGAAAAAGCCCAGGTTCAGCGCGGGGAAATTCGCGGGCTTGGCTTTGCGGGCAACACGACGATGCAGCATCTGCTCTGTGGGCTGGACGTATCCAGCCTGGCAGCTTTGCCCTTTGCCCCAGCCCGGGCGGAAAGTTACCAGATCGACGCGGAAGAGTTCGGCATATCGGCTGGGCCCGGCGCGCAAGTTTATGTCATGCCAGTCATTGGCGGGTTCGTCGGCGGGGACACGGTAGCGGGAATTCTAACGACGTCAATGGGCCAAGCTGACGGCCCGGTGTTGATGATAGACATCGGCACCAACGGCGAGATTGTCCTGGCCAGGGGCGGCGAGATCCTGGCTGCCTCGGCTGCGGCTGGGCCTGCGTTTGAAGGCGCACGGATCGCTTGCGGCATGCGAGCTGCGGCGGGGGCTATCGAGAAGGTCGTCTTGGCGGACGGCAAGTTGCGTTGCAGCGTCATCGGCGGGGTCGAGCCTATCGGCATTTGTGGCAGCGCGTTGGTAGACGTGGCTGCGGAAATGCTGCGTTGCGGCGCGATGGATTCCGTCGGCAAGATAGCAGCCAACGGCGACATGCCCGCGGACTCCTGCGCGGAACTGCGAGGCAGAGTGCGACAAAACAGCGATGGCCAGGGCGAGTTCGTCCTGGTCGAGGGCAACGACAACGGTTCGCCGGAGGTATCTATCAAACAGCGGGACATCCGCGAGTTGCAATTGGCGACCGGCGCGCTGCGGGCGGGGGTGGGGATTTTGCTCAAGCAGGCTCACCTGGCTGCGGGCGACCTGCACCGCGTGCTGATAGCAGGCGGGTTTGGCAGCTTCATCCGTCGGGCCAACGCTCAGCGGATCGGGCTGATACCGTCGCAAGTCCCGCCGGAGCGAATTTCGTATGTCGGCAATGTTTCGCTGCACGGAGCCAAGTGGGTGCTGGTCTCCGTTTTGGCTAGGCAGAAGGCGGAGAATCTCGCCCGGCAAGTGAAACATGTGGAGCTCTCAGCTGACACGGACTTTCAGATGGCCTTCGCTGAGGCAATGATTTTCCCGGAAATATGAGGGTGAAGCAAATTCGATATTAGATATTCAAATGAGTCCATTGCAAAACTATTCGGAAACACTACGGTCCCATCATAAGTTGAATAATGGCCGTTGGTTGTAATTTTGGTTGTTTTGAATATTGTACTCTGTTTGCGTAAAAGCCCGTAAAACAGGCATTTTCTCGAACAGACTTAGGCTTAAAAGCTGTAGCAAAATGTAGCACAGTCACCCTCGGCTGTGTTGAACTTGCTGTATTTCCGGTGTTTTTTACACGACCTTCCCAGCCGAGGGCGGCTAGGCTGCATTTTTGCAATTGGCTCAAATTTGTTTTAAAGATTGCTAACCAATAGGTTTTACAGGTGTCTAAGGGCGTGGAGAATAAGGCTGATATGGTGCAAGAGCCTACTGACGGGCAACTTGTGTTTCGCGTGCGTGGTGGCCAGGCTGCTGCGTTTGACGAGCTTGTCCGTCGATATCAGCGGCAGGCGGCGGCGGTGGCCTATCGCCTGCTTAACAATCGGGACGATACTATGGAAGTGTCGCAAGAGGCTTTTCTGCGGGCATACGACAAGCTCGACACGCTCGACAAGCCCGAGCGGTTCGGCCCATGGCTGATGAGGATACTCAGCAACCTGGCGTTGAATCGGCGGCGATCGCGGAGCCTGCGGAAGATGGCATCGCTGGACGCACCCCTTCGCGGGGCTGACGGCGATGGCAGGGCGGACTGGACCGACCCGCCGGACGCGAACATGCCCACGCCGTTGGCCCAGGCGGCTGGGGCTGATATGCGGGAGCTGTTAGCCCGGGCGATAGATGAATTACCGGAGATGCAAAAGCAGGCGCTGGTAATGTTCAGCCTGCAAAAGATGCCACAGAAACAGGTAGCGGAGATATTGGACTGTAGCGTCGAAGCGGTGAAGTGGCACGTTTTCACAGCTAGGAAAAAGCTGAAGGACAAGTTGGCTGATTTATAGTTGGGCGAAATAATTTCAAGGGTTCGTATCATGGTTGATAAGCGAGAGACAAATTGGGAGTTTCAGATAAGTCAATATCTGGATGGCCTGCTTGACGGGCCTGCCTTGGCCAGGTTGCAGGCGCGTCTTGAGGAAGACCCGCAGCTGCGCGAAACGCTACGACAATATCAGCTGATGCAGGAGCAGCTTGACGCTCTGGGGCGAGAGGATTTGGCTATAGACTTCGACGCTCAGCGGGCGGAGATAATGGCTGAGGTTCGTCGGCGACGGACTCGTGGCTCATGGCGAGCCCGAGCGGTCAGGCCTGTGCTGATAGCTTTGTCGGTAGCAGCGGTGGTGGTGGTAGCTTGGGGAGTTTTAACCATCGCCCGCTGGACTCTGCCAGGCCAGGCTGGTCGGGTGGAATCCGTAGCTCTCAGGCCTGCCGCTCTTCAGCAGGGGCAGGCGGTCGCGTCTGTGGTAGGCCCGTTAGTGGATAACATCAAAGGTGTCGTCAGCGTCCAGGCCAGGCGAATGCAAGCATCGCCAAGCAACCCGGCTAAGTCAAGCCCAGCTGGCTTGGTCGTGGTGTCGGTAGGCGCGACGGGGCAGGCGGAAGAATGCGAAACAAAAGAGAGCCAAGCCCTGCCACCCAACGATACGGACACGTATTGGTTCTAGAAAAAGTAATCAGTAATCAGTTGTCAGTAATCAGTAAAAACAAAAAAACAGAAA